>NZ_DASURI010000506.1:0-5878 GCF_036280135.1 Longimicrobium sp. | reverse complement strand
GGTGGGGGCCCTCGCCCGCGGATGAAGCCTTCCTTCGCGCACGGTGCCGACCCCGTCCGTTCCAGCGCAAAGCAGCAACCCAGACCCTTGCAGCAGCACCCATGAGCCAGGCCCGCGCCACCACCGAAAAGGTCATCCCCCTGCGCCTGCCCATGCTGGGCGACGAAGGGCAGCCGGGCGGCCGCTTCGTAAAGCGCGCCGTGTCGGTCACGCTGGGCGTGATCGGGCTGCTGATGCTGGCCGGCATCATCGTCTCGCTCGTCGTGCGGATGGACGTGACGGTCAAGTCCGCCGGCGTGCTGGAGCCCGTGCGGGTGTGGCCCGTGCGGGCGGCGTCCGCGGGCGCCGTGCGCACCATCCACGTGCAGAGCGGCGACACGGTAAAGGCCAACGAGATCATCGCCGAGCTGGACGTGCTGGCCCTGCGCACGCAGCTGGCGCAGCTGGAGGCGCAGCACCGCAGCTTCGAGATCGAGCGCAACCGCTCCGCCGCCACGGCGCCCCTGGAGCTGCGCCAGCAGTCCGACCGCCGCGCAGGCGCGCAGGCGCGGCTGAGCACCGCGCGCGCCTCGCTGCTGCAGCGCATGGTGGAGCACGGCTTCGGCACCAACGTGGACTCGATGCTGGCCAGCTACCGCGTGGGCCAGCACGTGGCCCTGGACGCGGCCGTGGGCGAGGTGCGCGGCGCCGAGGCCGACATCCGCCTGAACAGCACCGAGACGGACATGCTGGGCCTGCGCCAGTACGAGCAGGAAAAGGCCGGCGCCGAGATGCAGCGGCTGGAGGCGCAGATGACGGAGGTGCGCGAGCGGATCGCCCGGGCCACCATCCGCGCGCCCAGCGACGGCGTGGTGCTCACGGACCAGCTGGAGCGGCTGACGGGCAGCTACGTGCAGGAAGGCCAGACGCTCATGGAGGTGGGCGAGCAGGGCGAGTGGCGGGTGACCATGCTGGTCCCCGAGCGCGACGTGAACAAGATCGCCGTGGGCGACCGCGTGCGGCTGGAGGTGCAGGCCTTCAGCGAAAAGGACCGTACGCAGCTGGAGGCGCGCGTGAGCTTCGTGGCCGCCGAGCCCGTGGGCAGCGGCACGGAGGCGGCGGGTGCCGGGGCGGCGGCGGGCGGGGCCGGCCGGGCGTCGGGACCGGGCGTGTACCGCGTGGTGGCCACGCTGGCGCCCGGCCAGGCGGACCGCGCCGCGCTGGACAAGTTCCGCCGCGGCTACAGCGTGCAGGCCAACGTGATCACCCGCTCGGGACGCATCGCCGAGCTGGGCTGGGACTACCTCATGGAGAGGCTGAACCGCAAGTGACCGACGCAGTGGACGTGAACGGGGGCGCGCTGCCCCAGCCGCCGGAGTGGGTGGCGGGGGAGCTGGGCGGCGCCACGGGCAAGGGCATCCGGGTGGCCGTGATCGACAGCGGCTGGGACCGCCGCATCGACGAGCCCCGGGTGCTGCCGGGCGTGGGGTTCGTGGATCCCGACGACGACTTTGCCATGGCCCGCAACGACGACGACAACGACGTGCTGGGCCACGGCACCGCCTGCGCGGACCTGGTGCTGCGCATTGCGCCGGACGCGCGGGTCATCCCCGTCAAGGTGTTCGGCAAGGTGCTGGAGACGTCGCCGGGCACGCTGCACGCGGCGCTCCTGTGGGCGCTGGAGGCCGGGGTGCAGGTGATCAACGTGAGCCTGGGCACGCGGCTGGAGGGCACGCTGCATCCCCTGTACGCCGCCTGCGAAAAGGCGCGGCGGGCGGGGATCATCGTGGTGGCGGCGGGGCACAACGCCAACGACTGGAGCTATCCCGCCATCTTCGAGAACGTGATCGGGGTGAGCGCGGCGAAGTTCGATTCCCCGTTCCATTTCCGGTATCGTCCCAACCACGCCATGGAGTGCCAGGCGTGGGGCGTGGAGCAGCCGGTGCTGTGGGTGGGCGGCGGCCGGCCGGTCAAGCACGGCACCAGCTTCGCGGCGCCCAACGTGGCGGGGATCGTGGCGCTCATCAAGGAGCGTCATCCCGAGGCCACGCTGGACGATGTGCGCGAGATGCTGGCCCGCTTTGCCCTCGAGGTGGATCACAGCGCCGCCGAGGAGGACGAGGAACCCGCCGTGCAGCCCAGCGACGCGGCGGCGGGCGGCTGAAGACCCAACCGATTTCTCACGCAGAGCCGCAGAGGCGCAGAGAACTGCAACTGCGCGTGAACGAGGAAGATGCGAAACGAATTCGCGGCGATCATCGGGCGCGAGGGCGGGTGGTTCGTCGCCTACTGCCCCGAGATCCCGGGCGCCAACGGCCTCGGGCAGACGAAGGACGAGTGCCTTGTCAGCCTGCGCGAAGCCATCGCACTCATTCACGAAGACCAGCACCTGAAGCTCTCCTGACCAACAGAGCCGCGGAGGCGCAGAGTACTTCATCGCGCGATGAGATCCTCTGCTGCCCCTGCTCCCTCTGCGTGAGAATGCAGTTGTCGTTGCAGTTCTCTGCGTCCTCTGCGGCTCTGCGTGAGAATGCAGTTGCAGTAGAAGCTGACATGCGACGGAAAACAGGAAGGGCGCGGAGACGATGATCTCCGCGCCCTTCTCGCATTCTCCGCGTGAGAAGAAGGCTCAGTCCTCCACGAGGTACGCGATGCCCCAGGCACCCTCGCCGGCGTGCGTGCCGATAATGGGCGTGCCGGGCGCGTGCACCACGTCGACGTTGCCGTAGCGGGCCCGGATCTCCCGCGTCACGGGCTCCAGCACCTCCGGCGCGCCCACGTGCATCACCCCAAAGCGCAGCTTCTTCACGCCGCGCGGCACCTTCTTCTCCAGGATCTCCAGCATCCTGGGCAGCGCGTTCTTGCGGCCGCGCACCCGGTCAATGGGCAGCAGCTTGCCCGCCGCGTCGATGTCCAGCACGGGCTTGATGTCCAGCAGGCTGCCCAGCCACGCCTTGCCGCGCCCCACGCGCCCCGACGCCAGCGCCCGCTCGAAGGTGTCCAGCACGATGAAGAAGCCGCTCTGCGCCCGCACCCGCTCCAGCTCCGCCAGGATGCGCGCCGGCTCCCATCCCAGCTCCCCCAGCTCGCTGGCCTTGAGCGCCAGCAGCCCCTGCAGCAGCGAGCCGCCCTTGCTGTCGAACAGGTGAACGGGCACGTCGGCGCTGCCGCCCATCTGCTTGAGCGCCGCCTGCGCCGACGCATAGGTGCCGCTCAGCGCGCTGGACAGGAGGACGGCCACCACGTTCTCGCCCTCTTCCGTGGCGCGGCGAAAGCCGTCCATGAACGCGGCCGGCGCCGGCTGCGACGTGCTGGGGTGCGCGCCCTTCTTGAGCTCCACCACGAACTGCTCCGGCGACATGTCCAGCCGGTCGCGCAGCACCTGGTTCTCGAAGATCAGGTTCAGCGGCACCAGGTGCATGCCGTGGCCGCGCACGATCTCGTCCGGCAGGTCGCACGCCGTGTCGGTGACGACGCTGATGGGCCGGCGGGCCAGCGTCATGTGGCCCGCGCGGGCGCGCTCGGCCACGGCGTGCTGGGCCTGCATGTCCTCGGCCTTGTGCGACGCCAACTCGCCAAAGCCGCGCAGGTAGCCGAACACCTCGTCGGGCTCGTCGGTGTGGATGTGCACCTTGAGCAGGTCGCCGCTGCGGATGACCACCAGCGAGTCGCCCCGCTCGCGCAGCCACGCGCGCGCCTCGTCCTGCGTGGGCAGCCCCTTGCCGCGCACGAGCGCCTCGGTGCAGAAGCGGAACTGCTCCTCGCCGCCAAAGTCCGCCTCGGCGGCCGCGAACACCGCGGGCTCGGCGTCGTAGGTGGGCGTCTGGTCCAGGGCCGTGAGCGGGTCGCCGCTCAGGTAGCCGCTGATGCCCTCCAGGATGTGCACGAAGCCCTTGGCGCCCGCGTCCACCACGCCGCGCGCCTTGAGGGCCGGCAGCAGCTCCGGCGTGCTGGCCAGCGCCTCGCGCGCCTTGACCAGCAGCCGCTCGAAGAGGACGATGAAGTCCGAGTGCTGCAGCCGCTCGGCCTCGTCGGCGATGGCGCGCATGATGGTGATCATGGTGCCCTCGACGGGCTTTTCCAGCGCCTTGTACACGTGCTCGGTGGCACTGCGCAGCACCTGCCCAAAGTCCGAAACCCGCAGCCGCGCGCGGTCGCCGATGGCGTCGGCAAAGCCCAGCAGGAAGTGCGAAAGGATCATCCCGCAGTTGCCGCGGGCGCCCATGATTCCCGCGTTGGCGGCCTCGCGCGCCACGACGCCCACCGAGCTGTCGGTGCTGCGCCGCAGGTGGTCGGCGATGGAGCTCACCGTGAGCGCCAGGTTGGTGCCCGTGTCGCCGTCGGGGACGGGGAACACGTTGATGCGGTTCAGGTCCGCGCGGTGCCGCTGCACGTACTCGGCGGACATGATGAGCGCGCCGCGCAGGCCGGCGCCGTCCAGGAATGTCGTCTTCATGTGGAATCGGGTACCTTCCGGCCGACACGGCAGCCCCCGCAACGCCGAAAGTGGCGCTCGGGCGGCCGTGTCATGGCCCCTCGCGGGGCCGCGGGAACCACGCGGGCGGGGTGGAGCGTCCGCATACTGGTTCGCGCGCACTGCTTATGCAAGGGGCGGGCACACGGGCGGCGCGCGCCTCCCCTCGCGCAAAACCGTACCCGCGCGCTACCATTCCGGTCCGGGACGGACGCGATCCTCATCCTTTCGCAATCATCGCAACCCATGGCGCAGCAACACTTTCTGGGCGCGCACACGGTCGACAACGGGGGCATCCACATGGCCGCGCGCCGCGCGGGCAGCGCGGGAATGCGGGCCCTGCAGTGCTTTACGGCCGTTCCGCGCTTCTACGGCGACAAGAGCGGCATCAAGCCCGAGCGGGTGGAGCGGTTTCGCGCGGCGCTGGACGAGGCGGGAATCCGCCCCGAGCACGTGGTTGTCCATGCGGCGTACGTGCTGAGCGTTGCAACCGCGGAGCCCGACAAGTGGGAGCGCGCCGCGGCGGGCCTGGCCAAGGAGATGGAGCGCTCCAACGCGCTGGGCGTGGGCGCCGTCTGCTTCCACCCCGGCTCCGCCTCCGACGGCGATCCCAAGGCGGCGGCGGAGCGGGTGGCAAAGGCCATCACCCAGGCCCTGCGGTCGTGCGAGGGGCCCACGCGGCTGCTGGTGGAGAACACGGCCGGGGCGGGGAAGACGGTGGGGCGCACGGCGGAGGAAGTGGGCGACATCCTGCGCCACGTGCCCGACGATCTGCGCGCGCGGACGGGGTACGGGCTGGACACCTGCCACCTGTTCGCCAGCGGCTGGGCCATCCACGAGTCCGCGGCCCGGCAAAAGGAGATCCTGGACGAGTGGGAGCAGACGACGGGGGAAAAGCCCGGCTTCTTTCACCTCAACGACAGCGAGGGCGGCTTTGGCACCAACAAGGACCGCCACATGCTGCTGGGCGACGGGCAGATCGGCGCGGAGCCGTTCCGCTGGCTGCTGGCGGACCCGCGCAGCCGCGGCATTCCCCTCATCCTGGAGACGCCGCAGGAGAACTACGAGATCGGCGAGGAGGACCCCTCCGCCGACCCGTACGACCTGCGGATGATGGAGCTGCTGCGGGGCTTCGAGAAGAAGGGCTGACGATCCCGGGAGGACGATGATGGCGATCGGGCGGATTGGACGGATGGCGGCGGGCGCCGGCGCCCTGCTGCTGGCGGCGTGCATGGAGGCGGTGCCCGCCGCCCGGACCCCGGCCGCGCGCGGCGGATCGGGCGCGTCCGGCGGATCCGGGGCGGCGGCGGCGGTGGAGGAGATGACGCGGCTGGTGAACGCGCACCGCCGTTCCGTGGGCTGCCCCGCGCTCACGTGGCTGCAGCCCGCGGCGGACGCGGCGGCGGCCCACAGCGCGGACATGGC
>NZ_DASURI010000505.1:0-15516 GCF_036280135.1 Longimicrobium sp. | reverse complement strand
CAGCACCTGGCTGGACCGCACCAACTACTACGAGACCGTCCCCAGCACCGCCGTGGAGATGCCGCTCTGGCTGGAGCGCGACCGCATGGCCTTTCAGCTTCCCGCCATCACCACCGAGGTGCTGGAGGTGCAGCGCGGCGTGGTGATCAACGAGCGCCGCCAGTCGTACGAGAACCGCCCGTACGGCCTGGCCGACGAGCGGCTGCACGAGATGCTCTTCCCCCCGCACCACCCGTACTCGTGGCCCACCATCGGCTACATGCGCGACCTGGAGCAGATCACGCTGGAGGACGCGCGCGCATTCTATCAGACGTACTACACGCCCGGCAACGCGGTGCTCGTCTTCGCGGGCGACATCGAGCCGGAGCGGGCCTTCGCGCTCGCCGAACAGTACTTCGGCGACCTGCCGGCCGGGCCCGCGCCCGCGCCGCGCCCGGAGGCGGTCGAGCTGCCGCCCCCGCCCCGCGTGCCCCGCGAGGTGATGGAGGACGACGTCTCCTTTCCCCGCGTGTTCCAGGCGTTCGCCGTCCCGGGCTACGGGCACGAGGACTGGGTGCCGCTGGACGTGCTGGCCTACCTGCTGGCGGACGGCGACAGCTCGCGCCTGCAGCGCGCCCTGGTCCGTGACGGCCGGCTGGCGCAGGACGCCGACACGTACCTGTATCCCACGGCCCTCTGCGGCCTGTTCGGCCTGGTTGCGACAGCGCGGTCGGAGGTGGAGCCGGAAGCGCTGGAGTCCACCCTCCGCCGCGTGCTGGACGACGTGGCGCGCGACGGGGTGACGGACGACGAGGTGACGGGTGCCGTGCGCCGCGCCCGCCGGGACCACGCCAGCGAGATGGCCACGGTGGAGGAGCGCGCCGACGCCCTGGCCTACGCCGCCACCGTCCTGGGCGACCCGGACCGGCTGAACGGGGTGATGGCGGCGTACGAGCGCGTGACGCCCGAGGACGTGCGGCGCGTGGCCGCCCGATACCTGGCGCCGGACCGCGCGGCCACGCTCGTCGTGGTGCCCGGGCCGGAGTCGGACGCGGAGATGGACGACGAGGAGGTGGCCGATGCCGCCTGAGACGCTCGCCATCCTTCCGCCGCCCGTCCCCGGCGCGCCGCCCCGCCCCCGGGTTCCCGCCCCCGAGCGGTGGACGATGGCCAACGGGCTGCGCGTGGTCGCGCTCCCCAAGCACGGCATTCCGCAGGTGGTGCTGCGCCTGGCGCTGCCGGCCGGCGGCGCGGCGGATCCGCCCCAGCACCCCGGCACGGCGTCGCTCGTGGCGCACCTGCTGACGGAGGGCACGCAGTCCATGAGCGCGGACGAGCTCAACGCGCGGCTGGACCTGCTGGGCGCGGCCATGCACGCCAACGTGGGGCACGACTTCGCCGAGGTGGAGGCCATCCTCCTGTCCGAGACGCTGGAGGAGGGGATCGCCCTGCTGGCCGAGGTGGTCACCCGTCCCGCGTTCCCCGAGAAGGAGACGGAGCGCGTGCGCGCCGAGTCGCTGGACGCGCTCATCGCCCGCGGCGACGAGCCGGCCAACGTGGCGGACGACCGCGCCGCGCTGGAGGTGTTCGGCCCCGGCCACCCGTACGGGCACCCGTCGTTCGGTACGCCGGAGGGCATCCGCACGGTGCCGCGCGACACGCTGGCCGCGTTTCACGCCGAGCGCTACCGCCCCCGCGGCGCGTTCATCGTGGCGGCGGGCGACTTCGACACGGCGGAGTTGCGCGCCCGGCTGGAGGCGGGGTTCGCGGACTGGACGGGCGAGGCACCGCCCGTCGTCTATCCCGCGGGCACGCACGCGCCGGAGAACGCCGGCCGCGACGTCGTGACGCCGTGGGAGGATGCGGCGCAGTCGGAGATCCGCATCGCGGGGCCGGGGCTGGACCGCCGCTCGGACGACTGGCTGGCCGGGGCCGTGGCCAACTACATCCTGGGCGGGTCCACCATCACGGGCCGCCTGGGCGCCAACCTGCGCGAGGACAAGGGGTGGACGTACGGCGCCCGCAGCGCTTTTCACCCCGGCCTGGCGCTGGGGGGATGGGAGGCCAGCACGGCCGTGGACGTGGAGGTGACGGCGGACGCCGTGCGGGAGATGCTGGGCGAGATGCGGCGGATGACGGAGGCCGTGGTGCCGGACGACGAGCTGCGCCGGGCCAAGGACGCGCTGATCCTGTCGCTGCCGCGGATGTTCGAGACGCCCGGCGGGCTGGCGGGCCGGTTCGTGACGGTGGAGGCGTTCGGGCTGCCGGACGACTACTGGGACCGCTACGCCGACCGCATCGAGGCCGTGACGGCGGAGGACGTGCTGCGGATCGCGCGGCGGTGCTTTGACCCCGAGCGGCTGGTGCGGGTGGTGGTGGGCGGGGGGATGTGACGGCGTAACCGCGGGGATGCGCATCGGGAAAGGTCGGGTGCGCATCCCCAGCCCTCGCCGGAGCGGCTGAAGCCGCCGCAACGACTGCGGAAAGCCTCACAAACTGCGTGAGGCTTCAACGGCTGGTTCGTGGCTTCGGTGTACGGTGCCCGACCCGTGCTGGGGCAGTCCGCGACGGCGGACTTCGCGAATTTCCAGCGGCGAATTCATTCGCTCCGGTTGGGGGACGGCCCTCCCCGAAAAAGAGACGCCCGCCGCGGACGCATGGGCATCCGCGGCGGGCATTGAGAGCGGCGATCAGCCGGGGCGGCGGCTAGAAGACGGTGCCGCCCTGCTCGCCGCGCCACACGGCGTCGTCGTCGGCCTCGTCGCGGACCTCGGCCAGCTCCAGCACGGGGGCGGGGTGGCGGTGCGAGTAGCGCATCATCCCCTCCCACCCGCAAGCGGTGCACCAGCGGCGTCCCATGAAGCGGCGCACGGCCCCGAGCATCCGGTGTCGCAGCAGCAGGGTCTCTCCACCGCACCGCGGACAGTCGCGGCCGGAAGGCAGCAGGGCCACGAGCAGCGCCAGCGGCGCCAGCAGCATCACCACCCAGAGCGCCGTCATGAACATCCAGAACATCGCGTCCTCCCGCCGCCGCGCGCGGCCATTCCCTGTGCTGATCGCCGGTCCGGATCGGGGGGCAGCTCGCCGCTCCGCCGCCGACGCTCTCGTCCCGTCGCTGAGGCAACTCCCGTACCCGCTTTCCGCGCACCCGAGGGGCCCGTCTACGGCGGCCCCTGGCTTGCACTTGCGCCCCGGCTTCGCGCCGGTCCGGCACGGTTGCAGCGCGCTGACCGATCCATGATTCTGCTCCCCGTAGATCCCGCCCGGCCCGACGCGGCGGCGCTCGCCCCGGCCGCCGAGACGCTGCGCCGCGGCGGCCTCGTGGCGTTCCCCACGGAGACGGTGTACGGCCTGGGCGCGCACGCCCTGGACCCCGCCGCCGTGGCGCGCATCTACGCCGCCAAGGGCCGCCCGGGATACAACCCGCTCATCGTCCACGTGGCGGACGCCGACGCCGCCCGCGCCCTCTCGTCGGCCTGGCCCGCGGAGGCGGACGCGCTGGCCGCCGCCTTCTGGCCCGGCCCGCTGACGCTCGTGGTCCCCAGGCACCCGTCCGTTCCGGATTCCGTCACGGCCGGCCTGCCCAGCGTGGCGCTCCGCGTTCCCGCGCACCCGGTGGCGCACGCCCTGCTGCGCGCGGCCGGCGTTCCCGTGGCGGCGCCCAGCGCCAACCGCTCCACGGAGGTGTCCCCCACGACGGCGCAGCACGTGGCGCGCAGCCTGGGCGAGCGGGTGGACGTGATCGTGGACGGCGGCCCCTGCCCCGTGGGCATCGAGTCCACCGTGCTCAGCCTCGTCGGCGGCGTGCCCACGCTGCTGCGTCCGGGGACGATCTCGGTGGATGACCTGCGCCCCGTGATCGGCGAGGTGGCCCTGCCCTCGGCCGAGCCGCACGCCACCGCCGCGCGCCCCTCGCCGGGGATGATGGACCGGCACTACGCGCCCCGCGCGCCGCTGCACCTGTTCAACGATCCGGCGGAGGTCCGCTCTGACGCCGGGGAGAAGACAGTGGTGCTGGTGATGCCGGACGCCCCCCGCCCCGCCCTGCCCTTCGGGGCGGACGTGATGGAGATGCCGGCGGACCCGCGGACGTACGCGTCGCGGCTGTATTCCCTGCTGCACGAGCTGGACGAGCGAGGCTATGCGCGCGTGTGGGTGCAGCCGCCGCCGGACGCGCCCGCGTGGGCCGGCGTGCGCGACCGCCTGCGCCGCGCGGCGAGCCCTCACCCGCTCGCCTAGGCTCGCACCCTCTCCCGCAAACGGCGCGGGAGAGGGTGTAGACTTCAACGAGCTTCCTGCACCCTGGCGAAGGACCGCGCGAAGCGCAGTTCTCCCCCTCCCCCGCGAAGCGGGGGCAGGGGGTCGGGGGGTGGGGGCCCTCGGCGCGCCGGGGACAGCCTGCAACTCCGCTGGAGCCTAACCACCTCGCGTCCACTCCGCGCACGTTTACGAAGTCTCTGGACGCTTCGTCTGTTTCGGCTTATCTTCGGTTCCGCTCGCGTGAACCCGCGGCGCGCCGACTCCGCATCCTTCACCCCTGGAGGTACCGCATGCCCACGATGACCGCCCATGCGCCCGGCACCTTTTCCTGGACCGACCTGGCCGCGCACGACCCGCGGGCGGCGGAGCGGTTCTACACGGCGCTCTTTGGCTGGACGGCCCGGCACGACCGCTTCGGCCCGGAGGAGGACGAGGTGTACGTGATGCTCCAGAAGGACGGCCGGGACGTCGCCGCGCTGTACAAGATGGATCCCACGCAGCAGTCGCAGGGAATCCCCTCGTCGTGGCTCAACTACGTGACCGTCGAGAACGCGGAGCAGGCCGCCGCCAGGGCACGCGGCCTGGGCGGGATGGTGCTGGCGGACGCCTTCGAGGTGATGGACTTCGGGCGGATGGCGCTGCTCTCCGACCCCACGGGCGCCGTGTTCGCCGCGTGGGAGCCGGGCAGGCACATCGGCGCGGGGGTCAAGGACGAGCCGGGGACGATGTGCTGGAACGAGCTGTCCACGCGCGACACCGCCCGCGCCGGCGAGTTCTACGCGGGGCTGTTCGGCTGGGAGCCGCGGCCGTTCGACGGCGGGAACCTGCCCTACACCATGTTCATGCGGGGCGACGCGCAGGCGGGAGGTATGTACCCCATCACCCCCGACATGGGCGACATGCCGACGGCGTGGGCGCCCTACTTTGCCGTGGACGACACGGACGAGACGGCGCGCCGCGTGGAGGAGCTGGGGGGCCGCGTGCTGCATCCGCCGTTCGACCTGACGGTGGGCCGCTGGGCCCTGCTGCAGGACCCCCAGGGCGCCATGTTCAACGTCATCCGCCCCGTTCCGCGGGCCTCCTGACGCGCGTCTCGGGCAGGCAGGCTCAAGGGGAGAACGGATGACGCCGAAACTCTTTCCGAACGCGCCCGTAACACTCGCGGGCGCAGGCACTTCGGTGTGAGCTGCGCCCGCTGCCGGCAGTGGATGGGTCGACCGACCCGGGTCAACCGACTCATGTGCCTCCGGCAGAGGCAGGCTATCGTTCGAGTACGTCGGGAGCACGCTGGCCGGCGCATCATCCTGAGGTCCAGGCGTACCTGGCGCATGCAGAAGAGCGCATGTAAACTGGTGCGGCGCCTGATGATCTGCCACCGGCGCATCTGATTTTCCACCCCTTCACGGGGCACCCGCCATGACCGTTGGAATGAACCTTCGCAGCTTTGGAATCCTGTCCGCCTTCGCGCTGCTGGCCAGCGCCACGGCCGTCGACAGCCTTGACGCCCAGATCGGCGGCCGCCTGCGCGGCGCCGTGGGCCGTGTGACCGGCGGCCGCCTGAGCGTGGACCAGCTGCTGCCCGGCGGCAACCACCCCATCACCACCAGCCTGGAAGACGCGCGCTGGGCGGTGGACTCGCTGGACAACTTCACGCCGCGCGAGGCCAAGCGCTCCATGCTGGAGCTGCAGCGCACGCCCAACGGCGGGTTCGTGCTGCAGCCCGGCTACTGGGAGATGCACACGCAGAGCTACTGCCTCAAGGCCGGCACGCACGGCCCCGGCGGCGGCGACGGCTACCTGTACGCGCCTACCAGGGGCCCGGCCGAGGACGCCGTGATGACCATCCTGCGCAACTCGGTGAACCACCCCGAGATCGCGCAGCACGACATCCAGACGCTGCTGTGGGCCATCATCGCCCGCGCCAAGTTCGAGGACCTGAGCACCCAGCACAAGGCGATCGCCTCGCGCCTGCTTACGCCGCAGCAGCTGGCGCAGCTCAACCGAAGCGCGCTGGACCTGATCCCCGGCGACGAGATGGGCGCGCTGATGAACCGCGTGCCCGGCCCGGTGCGGGCCATCGTGCAGGCCGAGGCGGACCTGCGCCGCATGCTGGCGGACCCCACGGCCAGCTTTGCCGACATGGAGCGCGTGGCGGTGCTCACGGGTGCCGTGGGCATGGGCCCGGGCAGCCGCGAGGTGCCCAGCGGCCGCTGGTCGCTGCACCCGGACGGGTACTACGTGCGGTACCTGCCGCAGGGCTACAGCTACACGGTCACGCAGATCTGGGTGCCGCAGGGCAGCCCGGCCGTGGGCAAGGAGTACGACCCGGCCACGCACATCGCCACGCCGGGCAACACGTCGCGCCAGCGCCTGGTGCAGTCCGGCCGCGCACGCCAGGCGAACTGAGCCCGACGGACGGCGGATGAACGGAGCGGGCCGGCAGCGATGCCGGCCCGCGTTCGTTTTCCCGCCGCGGCTGCCGCGCGGCCCCGCAGGGCGCCTACGGCGGCGTGGCCGGCCAGCCCGTCCACCCGCTCTGGCTCTGCTGCAGCGTGGTGGCCTGATCACCCAGCCAGATCTCGGCCAGCAGCCGCGCGAAATGCTGGTCCAGGCGTGGCAGCTGCGGAAGGTTGGTGCGGGAATGGTGCTCGAACCAGACGGTGCGCCGCGCCCCCTCGCTGTCCTTGGCCCGGGTGAGCGCGCGGATGATCAGCTCGCGGTCCTCGGGCGTGGTCTCGCCGTGCAGGTAGGCGTTCTTCAGCACGCGGCCCATGGCGTACGCCACCACGCCGCTCTCGTCGTCCAGCCGCTCGATCACGTCCTGGATGAAGCCGTGGTTCACGTCGCGCAGACGGGCCAGCACACGGAACGCCGTCGCCCGCACGGGGGCGGTGTCCTTCACCGCGCGCACCAGGCACTCCAGGAGCTCCGGTCCGGCCGAGGACACGCTGACCAGAAGCTCCAGCGCCGCCACCCGGTCGGGCCATCCGGACGCATGCTTCGCCGCCTCCCACAGCCTCGGCTCCAGACCGGGTGGCAGATGCACGTTGCCGCGGATGAGCGACGGGATCTTCGCGCTGATCGCCGCCGCGACGTGCAGCAGGTGGTCGCGGTGGTCGCCCTGCAGATCGTCGGAGGGGCCGGACACGGGCTCCGGCTCGCACAGCCACTCCAGGAAGAACTCCAGCGCCGCCACCGCCCATCGGATCTCGACCTGCGCCCCCAGCTGGTGGACCAGCGCGTAGTTGAAGAAGTGCCGGGATTCCGCGATCCGCCTGCACCCGGCGACGAAGTCTTCCAGCGTTCCCCCCACCAGGTCGGCCACACGGAGCGGGCACCGCGCCTCGATGGCTGCGATGAAGGCTTCGCGGCGCACGGGTGCCCCCCCGCCCGCCTCCCAGAGCTCCTGGAACACCGCCAGGTAGTCGCCGGAGCCGGGGACGAAGTGCGGCCGCGCGACCAGCTCCGCCAGCGCAGGCGCGGCAAGGGCCTCGCGGATCCCCCGGAAGCGCTCTTCCGTCACCGTGTTGTTGTACGCGGCGAAGAACACCAGCCGCAGCAAGGTGTGCTGCATCGCGGGCTCCGTCTCCCCGGCGAGATTCTGCAGCAGGCACTCCCACGACGGGGCGTCCAGGACCTTCAGGCTGCGGATGATCCGCCGCGCGTTCTCTGCCGTTTCATCTTCTACTCTGGCGGCGTCGACCAGGGCCTGCAGTCCGCCGCGGCTGTCCGCCACGAAGTCCTGTGCGAACCAGTAGAGATCATTCACCCCCACCCTGCCGCGCGCCTGCGCCGCACGGACGGCCTGCCCCCACGCCAGAAGGTACCGCACGCCCAGCCGGCTGAACCGCTGGCGCCGCCACTGTGGGGTGACCAGCGGATGGCGGATGCACTGGACGGCGCGGTACCGGGTGCGGTCGTCGCGAAGCTCCACCAGCTCCACCCAGTCGCCCAGCCAGCGACGTGGAACGTGGCCCAGGATCTCGGCGCAGATGAGCTTTCCGTATCGTGCCACCCCCGGGTCCGCGTGCGCCGCCCAGCGCACGGCGAAGGGGAGCATCTGGGGGGCGGGATTCACGCAAAGTGGCAGCAGCTCCAGCACCTCGCCAACCGCCCCCTCACCCAGCCGCTCGTCGATCGTCAGTCCCACGATCGGCGTGAGGTCGAACGCCTCCAGCCGCCCCAGCGCGAGCAGGGGGCCCACCGGAGCCTCCCGGCGCAGGTACCGCGTCCACAGCTGCGCGGCGTTGGGGCCGTGGTCCGCGCCCATGGCCAGCAGCGCCTCTTCCAGCAGCACGCGCGTGTGCAGGGCGCAGAACGCGGCGAACTCCGGCGTTTCGGGCAGCGCCTTGCCGGCCAGCTGGCGGAACGCGCCGCTGTCGCGCCCGCGCGCCCAGTCGCGACAGGTGGGCGACTCGATGGCTTTGACGCGCTTTTCAAAGCTTCGGTGCGCCGCGGGGACCAGTTCGGCCAGCGGCAGCAGCTCGCGCAGGGTCTCGGCCGCCAGCAGCGGATCGGCGACCTCTCCCGCGGAGCGCACCGCCTGGAGGATGAGCCCGACGCGCTCGCCGAACTCCGAGGCGAAGACGGCGCGCGCGACGGCCAGCGAGCGGTGCACCGGGTCGGTAACGGCGGAGAGCGCGGCCTCCCACTGCCGCCGGACCTCCACCGCCGCATTCCAGTCCGCTTTCTCGTCCAGAAACAGCTCCAGCGTGGCACGGTGCAGCTGCTCCAGCACCAGCAGTCGGGCATGCGGATCGACGATGGCGTCCACCGCGGCCGTCAGCGCGGCACGGACCCGCGCCAGGTCGTCTTCCGGGGCGTAGGGAAGCATCCGCACCAGGAAGCGGGCGCGGTGGAGCGGGGATTCCATCTCCGCGGTGGTCTGGAGGATGCGCTCCTCGAAGCCGATGAGCGCGTCGTCGGCGATGCACCGCGTGGATCCCGGCCCCGGCCCGCCCACCATCCACCGGATCGCCCGGCACTCGGCGGCGAGTGCGGGAAGCTCGGTTTCCACGCGCGACAGCAGCGCCTCCACCAGGGGCCGGGTGAGCGGCACGGCGTGCCAGGGGGAGCGGCTGAAGACCGTGAGGGCGTGGAAGGGAACGTCGTCCGGTCCCAGGTTCTCCGGCGGCTGCGGGTAGAACCACTCCACGGAGACGGCGGCGGCGTTCTGCCGGTTGGACAGCGCGCCCGCAGTGGCCAGCTCGCAGGCGGCGTGCAGCCAGCTTCGGTCCCGGGCCAGCGCCGCGCCGTACCGCTCCAGGACCGCGGCCCCGTCCTGCGTCAGGTTGCGCGCGCTCGTTTCCTCCAGCAGCAGGCCGTTGCAGGCGAACACCCACCACTCCGCCAGCGCGGCACCGTCCTGCCGCAGGTACGGAAAGCGCTGCGGCAGCACGGCCACGTTCACCGGGTTCACGGTGCTCAGGGCCCGGACCACGGCCTTGAGCGCGATTCGCCAGAACGACACCGCCGTGCGCGTGTCGGCCGTCTGCACGCCTGTCCGCTGGAGCAGGCCAAAGAGCGCCGGCGTGCCCCGGTGAATGCCGTCCTCCAGCAGCGCCGCGCGCTGCCGGAGCAGCCGGATGAACGCCGGGTTCCGCGCCTGCGTGGACAGCCCCGTCACGTCCGCCCCCGACTCGGCCACGAGCAGGAGGTAGCGCTCCTCGTTGTTCATGGTGAGGAAGTACTGGCCAAGGGAGCGCAGGCGCGTGCCCCATCCGGGCTCGCCGTCGGGAAAGTCGAAGACCTCGGGGGAAAGGCGCGGATTGACGGAGAGCGCGTACCGCCAGCCGAGTGACGGCGGCACCCGTGCCTGCGCCGAGGCGCGCCCGAAGTCCGAGTCCATGTGCACGGCGATGCCGTAGATGGCGTCGCCTTCGCCCCAGTAGTCCTGCAGAAAGGGAAGCCAAGCGTCGCGCACCCCGTCGTCCAGCACCAGGAACTTCTCGAACAGTCGGTACTGCGACAGGTAGACCGAGTCGCGGTAGTCGATGCACGCGGTGAGCGCCAGCGTCCTGCGCGCGAACACGGCCTCGCGCTGCAGCGCCGCCTGGCAGGCCGGGTGCGCCAGCCGCGCGCGGCCCCGGTCGGCCCCGAGCTCCGCCACCTGGTCCAGCAAATCGGAGTCTTCCATCGCCGTCAGCACCAGCGCCAGGCAGCGGTGGACGGGCCAGCCGAGCGCTTCGTCGTCCACGTGGCGCGCGCGGACCAGCAGCTCCACCATGGCGGGGCTCACCCATTCCGTCAGGGGCCGGATGGCGCCCAGCCGCACGAGGATCTCGGCGGCGCCGGCCGCCACGCCGGCGCCGATCTCCTCCAGCGCCACCGTAAGCCCCGTGGAGACGAGCTGCGGGGGCAGCCGCAGCAGGGCGGCACGAAAGGCCGGCCACAGCGGCTCGCGCAGGTGGGCGTCGCGCGAAAAGGCGACCAGGACGTGGCGCGCCAGCAGCTGCACGAACTCCGGATCCTCGGGCCGGGGCAGCGTGGGGGCGGCCTCCAGCAGCAGCAGGAGCGTAACGGGAAACGGCGGCGCCTCGCTCACCTCGGCGGCCAGGCTCTCCGCGGCCAGCCGCCGAAAGCCGGCGGGGTCCAGCAGCTGCAGGTGCGCCAGCCCGTGCCAGGTAACCTCGCGCCACTGGATGAGCTGCTGGGGGCTGCGCAGGAACCCGCGCAGCCGCGCCCAGTCGCCCTCGCGGGTGCCGTCGGCCGCGTTGCCCTCCGCCAGCAGGCGCCCCGCCAGGTACTCCTGGATGCTGCGGTGCTGAAAGGCGAACACGCGGTGGGCGCGCTGCACCAGGAACCCCGAGTGCTGGGCCAGCAGCGGGATCATGAAGCGCGTGAACGTCTCCACCGTGTCGCACACCCCCTCCCACGGGATGCGCAGCCGCTTCGCCACCTCCTCCACGATGCGCCCCAGCCGCCGCTCGTCCACGTCGCCGGTCTGCAGCTCGCGGTCCTCGTGGATGGCCAGGGCCACCTCCTTCAGCACGCGCAGCAGCTGGCCGCGCTCCCGCACCAGCCGGCCCAGCGCCTCGTCCGTGGTCCCGGGGGCCCAGCTCCGCTCGTGCTGCCAGCGCTCCAGCAGCAGGTCCACGGCGTGGCCGTAGATCTCCGTGCGCGACTTGGGAAGCACGCGGCCCAGCCGCTCCGGGTCGCCCCGCTCCTGCTCCGGCAGCACGCGCCAGGAGCTGAGCGCCACCGACGCCACGAGGCCCGCGATCTGCGGCGTGGTCACCTCGCGGCTCAGCCGCGGGTCCGCGTCCACCTCGCGGCGCAGCACGTCGCAAAAGCGCTCCGCAGACGGGCCCAGCGCCTGGTCGGCCCCGCCCGCGACCACGGCCCCCGTCCAGTGGCGAAAGAACTCCCGCCGCTCCGCCCCCCGCATGGGCTCGATGGTAAAGTGCGTGAGCTCGCCCGGCAGCAGGCTGTTGAAGTCGTACCCCTTGATGCGCGAGGTCACCAGCAGGGCGTTGCGCGGCAGCGGCACCCCCGCGCCGTCCACCCCCGGGCGAAACGCCTGCGCCAGGCCGCGGATCTGCTCCAGCACCGTGTCGCGGATGCGTTCCTTCCACCGGGGCAGCCCCAGGCCGTGGTGGGCGTGCGCCGCGTCCGGCAGCTCGTCCAGCCCATCCAGGATCACCAGGAGCCGCCCCTCGCGGTCCATGGCCTCCAGGTACCGCCGGAGCGCCGCCCGGTGCGCTCCCGGCGAAACGGCCTGGAGCACGCGCCCCGTGACGTAGGCGTGCAGGTCGGCCCCATCGTCCAGCGCGTCGCGGCCCAGCAGGAACTCCGCGTACTCCGAGACGCGCACCAGCACGGGAAGCCGGGTGCCGGGGATGACGACGGGCGCGCCCGCCTGGTCCTTTTCCTCGGCGAACACGTCGCTCCGCTGGATGGACAGGTGCGGGTGGCCGTCCCGCAGCGCGGCGGCCATGTGGATGGCCAGCCACCGGGCGATGGTGGTCTTTCCGCTGCCCGGGTCGCCCAGGATCACGAGCCGGAAGTCGATGGAGGCGACCGCCCTGACGGCCTGCGCAAAGTTCAGCGACGCCCGTTCCGAGCGCGCCTCCTGGGGCGTGCGGGTCTCGCGGGCGTGCCGGCGCCCGGCCAGGTAGCGGGCCTCGTCAAAGCCCGCCTGCTCGCGGAGAACGGCGGCGTCCCGCCCGGCGGCCACGCGCTGCGGCCGCGTGCTGATCTCGCCGCGCAGCCCCACGAACAGCTTCTCCAGGTCTACCGCCGTGGGCCGCAGGTCGCCCCCGAACGCGGGAAAGCTGATCCTGCCGTGGTCCGCGATCAGGTCTTCCAGGTACAGGTCGCGCGCCCGGGCCGCGCTCCCGGCGTCGGGGTCCGCGCCGGGGGAGACGGGCGGATGGACCGGGACCGCCTCGCGCTCCCCGCCCGGGGGATGCGCGCCGGACCCGTTCACCAGGAACACCCGGGCGGGATCCACGCCCTCGCGCACCAGCAGCCGCGGCGTGCCGTGCTCCCGGATGTCTTCCAGCTGCAGGGCGGCGGTTCCCTGGTCGAACGCGTCCTGGACCGAGCGCCCGAATCCCAGCGCCCGGTAGAACGACGCGGCAAAGGTGATGGCGGCCTCGTCGCTGAACTCGCGCCGCATGCCGATGGCGCAGTCGATCACCCCCACGATCCCCCGGGCCTGGGCCTCCGTGTAGCAGGCGTTCAGCACGACGACGCGGATGTCGTCCTTGAGGGTCCGGAACAGGCTGCCCAGTGCGCCGGGGGAGATGGCGTGGGACGCCCCGTGCTTTCCCTCCACGAGGATCTCGCCGGCCGCGCTGCCGTGCCCGCTGAAGTGCACCACCTGCGGGCGAAAGCGGTTCAGCGCCTGCAGCAGGTCGTCCGCGCGGACGGCCAGCTGGGGGGTGAACTCCAGCAGGTCCCGGTACTCCGCCGCCCGGACCTTGTCGCCGATCTCGCGGAGCTCCTCGTCAATGCGCAGCCGGGGATGCGGGGTGCCGCGGGACCGGCCCGCGTCCGGGGACCGGGGATCGGCGGCAAGGAACAGGACCTTGACCTTGGATATGCCATCCGCCGTACGAGAAGGCATCGCCATTCATCCGGGTCGTGGGGGTGACGTAAAGGACCAGGGGGCTGGCCAGGATTTTCAGGGCGTGCATGAAGGGTCCGCGCGCCGCAGCGGACGTCCCGCGATTGGTTCGATGACCCGGGGCCGGATTCATGGGCTCCGGCGAAGCCGGGCCCCCCGTGATACTGAGGCCCGGCGAACCCGGGGGCCAGCCCTGTCTCGCTCCCGCCCCTCCCCCGCCCTGTCGCCATCGGCGCCGGAGAACGCGTGGCGCGGCCGCGCTCCCGGGCCATGGACGATTAGAGGGACTTGCGTTGCGGCAATTGCGATCCGGTGAAGGATGGCAGGCGCGGGGACGGTCCGCGCATCCCGCGCGCGACGCTGCGATGCGGGCGGGGCGGACCGGTTCCTGTCCTGTCCCCGTATCCGTGCCCGTGATCATCCACGCCGCGACCACGCACGCCGCCCACGGAAGCCGCGGCCAGCTCCCCCAGCCAGCGAGACGCCGACATGGTCCCCCGGTTCATGTATCCGCTGCTCCCGTACCGCTCCATGCTCGTTCCGTTTCTCGCCGTGGGCGCGGTCGCCGTTCCCTGCTGGCTCGCCGTTCGGCTCCATCGCGTTCGGAGCCCGGGAATCCGCCTGTCGGTCCGCCGCGAGATGCTGCTCCTGGCGTTCGTGGTCTACCTGTCGGGCCTCGCCTCTGCCACGCTCACGCCCAACCATGGCCCGCGCGCCCGCGCCGAGGCCGCGGCCCTCGTGCTCCGTCCCGATCCGGCATCGCTCACCTGCTCCGCCCCGAGCCTGCCCCGGGGTTCAACGGAGCGGTCGTTCTGCGTGAGGAACGCGCGGGGGAACGTCGTCCTCTTCTTTCCGTTCGGCCTCCTGCTCCCGCTGGTGTGGCCCGGTCTGCGCGTTCGAAGGGGGATGCAGACAGCGCTGGCGCTTTCGGTGGGCATCGAGCTCGTCCAGTACCTTTCGAGGGCATGGGGGAGCTACCGGACCGCGGACGTCAACGACGTCATCCTCAACGTCCTGGGGGCGGGCCTGGGCCTGGGAGTCATGTATCTGCCGCGGCTGCGCCGGGGTCCCCGCCCGGACCCGTCCGCCCGCTGAAGCTTCGGCCGGCCCCGCAAGCTCCTTCGGCGGCCGTGGGGAAATCATGGTGCATCGGGGAAGCCGAACGTTACCTTTCCCCCGTCCATAGGGGAGAACACGACAACGAGGAGCGAACGGATGCGCAAGCTGCGGCTGGACGTGGAGGCTCTCCACGTGGAAGGATTCGAAGTCGACCCGGGGCACGACGCCCGGGGCACCGTGCTGGCGGCGCAATCGGACATCTGCATGACCGCGGTGGGGGACATCACGTGTTCCCAGACCAGCCTGAGCTGCGACCCCAGCTGGCTTTCCATCACGTACTGCCCCACGGCCCGTCCCTGCGACACCGATCCCCCGATGAGCCAGTATTGCCCGGAGGAGGACCCGGAAGGATGACCGGCGGATGAAGCCGCCGTGAGCGCGGCCGTCCGGCCGCATTCGAACACGACGCGCGCGGGCTCCCGGGGCGACTGCCCCGGGAGCCCGCGTTTCTTCCGGACGCCGCGGCCGTCAGCGCGGCGGGTCCGCGAAGTACGCCTGGATGTCCGCGATCTCCTGCTCGAACAGCGCGGCCCACGTGTCCACCGCCGACGGATCGTCGAACGTGATGTCGCGAGTGAAGGTGATGACGGTGTGCGTGTTGTCCGCCGGGTCCAGCGAGATGGTCGCCGTGTAGCTCCGCAGGCCGAGCGTGGGAAAGACCACGCGATAGCCGAACACCCGTTCGCGCACGTCGCGCAGGGTGACCTCTTCCACCACCGTGGCGCCCAGCGCCTGGAACGAGTAGCGCGACGGCACCCGCCCCGGGTTGCCGCCGTCCAGCCACTGGAAGTCGGTGGCGGCGGGCAGGGCAATCTCCAGCAGCGTGCGGATGTCGCCGATGCGGGCCCACGCGGCCCCCTCCGGCGCGTCCAGCAGGGCCGTGCTCGTAAAGCGGAAGCCGCCGTCCGGCAGCGGCGTCACGTTGGAAACGGGCGGCTGCGTGGCGCCGTGACTGGCGAAGATCTCCGCCCCCGCGGCGCGGGCGGACGGGTCCGCGTCGCTGGGCGACAGGCAGCCCGCGAGCGCGGCGGCGAGAACGGTGGTGGCGAGGATGGGGCGGGTGCGGCGCATGGAGCCTCGTGGGGTCG
>NZ_DASURI010000504.1:0-3745 GCF_036280135.1 Longimicrobium sp. | reverse complement strand
ACGCACGCACGGGCTCCGCGCGCAAGCCCGCATCCGCCACCGTCACGCGGTACTGGCGCACGCGGCGGCCCAGCTCGGCGTCGGGCGGGATGGTCTCGTCCGGCTGCTCGTAGTTGTCCGTCACCCACGTGGTGTACGCGCCCGCCCCGTCCGGCACCACGGCGATGCCGTAGGGGAGCGCCAGGTCGTCCGCGCCGTACATCCCCACGGGGCGAAAGTCCGGCAGACGGAACACCTGCACCCGGTGGTTGTCGCGCTCCACGACGAACGCCAGGTCGTCGATGACGGCGATGCCGTTGGGCCGCTCCATCCGCCCCAGCGCCGTGCCCGGGCCGCTCGCGCGCCGCAGCGTGCGCCCCGTGGCCGCGTCGCTGACCACGATCACGTCGCCCGTCTTGGCCGTGGAGAGCAGCCAGTGCTGGCCATCCGGCCCGTGCCACACGGCGGGCGAGTCGATGTTGTCCAGCGTGTCGCGCGGCGTCGTGAACGCCTCGGCCACCGTCACCGGCGCGGACGTCGGCACCGTGGCGGGACGCATCGATGAAGCGCATCCGCCCGCCGTCCATCCGCCCAGCACCGCCGCGCCGAATCCGAACGCCGCGCGGCGGATGCGCATCCATCCCATCCCGCTCCTCGCCTCGTCGATCCGCATCGTCATCCGCCGCCTCACCGGGACACGCGGAAGCCCAGGCGGCCCCAGCTGCGGTAGTATTCCTGCTGGACGGGGCGGTCCGGCGTGCCCTGGTAGACCACGTACGGCTCGTTGGTCAGGTTCACCAGCTCCAGGAACAGCGCCCCGTCGCGCGTGACCCGCGCCTGGACGGACGCATCCAGCTGGAGGTGACGGTCCACGAACAGGTCCTCGGCCGCGTCGTCCGCGTACTCGTTGGCGTAGCGGTCGTGGTAGTTCACGCTGGCCTGCATCCACCAGCGCGGCCGCTCGTAGCTCAGCGCCGCGTTGGCCACGTGCTTCGCCTGCCCCTGCAGCCGCACCTCGCGCCCGCCGGGGAGCCGCGCGTCGCTGTCCGTGAAGGTGTAGTTGGCGTAGATGCCCAGCCCGTCCAGGGGGAACGGCAGCTCGCGAAGCTGGCGCTGGAGCGCGACCTCCACGCCGCGGATCTCGCCGTTCTCGCCGTTGCGCGGCTGCTCCGTCTCGCCCCCCAGGTCGTTGTCCGCCGTGAAGCGGAAGATGGGATCCTCCAGCCGCTTGTAGAACACGCCGGCGGACGCCACGCCGATGCGCGCGTCGTAGTGCTCGATCAGCAGGTCCACGTTGCGCGCCAGCATCGGATGCAGATCCGGATTGCCGATGGACAGGTCCTCG
This sequence comes from Longimicrobium sp., assembly GCF_036280135.1. GTDB lineage: Bacteria > Gemmatimonadota > Gemmatimonadetes > Longimicrobiales > Longimicrobiaceae > Longimicrobium. Next base: position 2,421 of record NZ_DASURI010000504.1, on the reverse strand, counting down.
TCGTCGCGCAGGCGGTACGGCACGAGGTCAAAGAAGTTGGGCCGGGCGATGGCCGTGGTGTACGCCGCGCGGACGTTGGTGCCGGGGCGGATTTCCCAGCGCAGGTGCGCCATGGGGAACCAGGTGCCGTAGTCGCGCTCGGCGTCGACGGCGGTCAGCGTCTCCTCGTCCGGGTCGAAGTCAAAGCCGGCGCTGCGAAAGTCCGTCCGCTCGTAGCGCACGCCGGGAATCAGCCGCAGCGAGGGCGCGAGCGCGACGTCCGCCATTAGGTAGCCGGCCGTGACGCGCTCGTCCAGGTCGTAGTCGTTGGTCTCCTCCTCCAGGTCGCGCTCCGTCTCCAGCGACCCGCCAAAGCGGTCCGCGAACCCCGTCACGTCGCCCGGGCGGGTGGAGAAGGGCGTGAGCGGATACGCGCCGGGGTGGCGCAGCCCCTGGCTCCACCGCTCGCCGATCCCCTGCCCCAGGATGATGTCGTCCGCGCCGTCCGCCAGCTCCGCCGCGTCGGTGTCGACGGACTGCAGCTTGGCGCGGTCACGCACCCGCCCGCCGAAGCGCACCTCGCCGAACGACACGGGCAGCGACAGGTCCAGCGAGCCCATCCACTCCGTGTTGCGCGTGTCGCTGCGGCTGAGCTCGATGTCGTCGAACGCGAAGTCGCCGTCCAGCGCACCGGCGGCCGGGTTGGCGCGGATGCGGCGCGGGTCGGCGAACGACGGATCGAACGCCACGTCGCCCCGCGCGAAGGTGATCTCGTCGTCGAACGGCGTGTGCTCCAGCGAGCGCGTCCACGCCAGCCCGTGCTCCAGCCGCATCCCGCCGAACAGCAGGTGCTCGCCCAGCAAGGAGAGGTTGTACGTCTCCAGCTCCTCCAGGCGGTTCTTGTGGCGAAACTGCAGCTCCTCGTCCTCCACGGCGTTCACGAAGTTGCGGCGCTGCTCGTGGTCGCGCAGCTGCGAGAACACGCCGTTCAGCGTGAGCGACGACGACGGCGCGGGTTGGAAGTCCACGCTGGCGTTGGCGCCCACGCGGCGGCGCATCAGCGAGTAGTGGCGCACCTGCAGCTCCTCCAGCGCATCATCCGCCAGCCCGTCGTCGCCCAGGTCGTACGCGGGCTCCAGGTCGTCGGAGCCAAAGTCGCGCTGGTGGATGGAGCCCGTGACGACGGCGCCCAGCCGGTCGCCCATCCACCGGCTTCCCAGCGTGAGCGCGCCGCTGTACGACGGCTCCTCGCGCAGCGCGGAGTATCCGCCCGCCGCCTCAGCGGAGAAAAGGCCGGCGGAGGGCGCGCGGCGCGTGACCAGGTTCACGGCGCCGCCCACGGCATCCGCGTCCATCGAAGGAAGGATGGCTTTTGTCACCTCGATGGCATCGAGCAGATCGACCGGCACGGCGTCCAGGGCGATCTGCCGCACCTCGCCCTCGGGCGACGGCACCTGCACGCCGTTGAGCGTGACCTGCGTGCCGGACGGCGACGCGCCGCGGATCTGGATGTAGCGCCCCTCGCCCTGGTCGCGGGCGATGGAGACGCCGGGCACGCGCTGCACGGCCTCGGGCGCGGAGGCGTCGGGAAAGCGGCCCATCTGGTCCGCCGCCACGACGTTGATGATGTTGGGCGCGTTGTTCTGCTGGTTGAGCGCGCGGGCCTGCGTGCGGGCGCGCATCCCCAACACCGTCACGCCCTCCAGCGCGATGGCCTGCACGGGCACGGCGACGGTCACCGTGGCGGCCTCGCCCGCGCGGACGGTCACCGTCTGCCGCTGCGTCTGCCGGCCCAGGTAGCTGACGATGACCGTCTGCGTCCCGGCCGCCACGGGCGCGAGGCTGAAGCGGCCGGCGGCGTCCGTCACGGCGCGCGCGGACGCGTCCTCGATCGTCACGATGGCGCCCACGAGCGGCTGGCCCGACTCCGCCTCGGTGGCGCGGCCGTCCACGCGGCCCGCCTGCTGCGCGGCGGCGGCGAGGGGGAGAAGGAGGATCAGCAGCAATGCGGTCCAGCCGCTCCGGAGGACGCGGCGTCCAGCGGAAGTGCTCATGCGTGTTCTCGGGAAGAACGGAGGAGTGCGGGCGGCGCGGGGGCGTCGTCCGCGGGTGTGTTCAGGATGGGCGGGAGGATACGGGCGGATGCGTGGAGGCGCGCCCGGCAAACGGCAACGAGTGCGTAGCAGGTGTATCCCGAAAGACGACGGCGGATCGGCGGACGTGTCTCGGATCGGTGACGAAGGACGGCGCGCGACGAAGGAAGCCCCGGGCGAGGATGGCTCGCCCGGGGCGTTGCGATGCTCGCGTGAAGCCAGGCCACGCCTGTCCTTTGACCGACCCGACGGGCGGCGAAAGGGGCCGCCGTACCTGGAGAGGACGGTGGAGAACGGCGGCGTGGCCCGGTCCCGTACGGGAACCGGGCCACGCCGCGCGTGAATCGAT
>NZ_DASURI010000503.1:0-8470 GCF_036280135.1 Longimicrobium sp. | reverse complement strand
GGAGGACGCAGAGAACTGCAACTGAAGTACTCTGCGTCCTCCGCGGCTCTGCGTGAGAAATCTTTTCTGTCTCTCCCGCTCTCCAGGCTCGCATGACGGCGACGAACGATGCGGGGCTGTGGGAAGAGGCGCCGGAGTGCGGGGCGTGCGGGTTCGATCGATGGAGCCCCGCCGGCGAGGTGTGCGGAAAGCGCTACGCCAGGTGCCTGCGCTGCGGCGTCGTGCGCCTGTACGACCGCGTGGCGGCGGACCGGCTGGACCTGCTGTACGCCGGCTACTATACCGGCGCCGACCCCTCCGCGGACGAGCTGCGCCGCCAACTGGACAATCCCACCTTCGCGCACCGCCGCCGCAGACTGGAATCCGTCGTCCCCGCGGAGCACCGGAGCCTCCTGGAGATCGGCTGCGGGGACGGCAACTTCCTGGCGCACCTGCGGATGCACGGCTGGACGGTGCGGGGGAGCGAGTACGACGCGGAGACCGCGGCACTCGTCCGGCGGCGCCACGGTATCGACGTGCACGTGGGCGACGTGGCGGATGCGCCCCCGCCCGGCGCGCCGTTCCCCGCCGTGGCCGCGTATCACGTGCTGGAGCACGTCTACCGCCCGGCCGCGTGGCTGGCCGCCCTCCGCGCCCTGCTGGCGCCGGACGGCATCCTGCACCTGCAGGTGCCCAACTACGGCTCGCTTTCCCGCCGGCTCACGGGCCCCGCGTGGGCCTCGCTGATGTTTCCCCAGCACGTGTACTTCTACACGCCGCGCACGCTGGTGGAGCTGCTGCGCCGCGCGGGCTTCGCGCCGCTCTCCACCACCACGTGGGACCCCTGGCACGGGCCGGGAACGGTGGCCGCGTCCGCCGTGAACCAGGCACGCCGCGCGGCCACGGACCGGCTCCCGTGGACGGACGCGCTGGGCGGCGCGGGAGAGGCTGCATCGGGCGATGCGCCGCCCGCGCGACGGCCCCGGGTGGCGCGGCGGATGCTGGACGCGCTGTCGGTGCCGCTGGCCCGCGCGGAGGCGCTGGCGGGGGCGGGCGCGGTGGTGGACGTGGTGGCGCGCGTGGCGTGAGCGCGCGCGGGGGTAGTCAGATTCCGGCGGGTTGATTACATTTTTCGGCTGTGCGCCACCTTAGCTCAGCTGGTAGAGCACTCGATTTGTAATCGAAAGGTCGTCGGTTCGATCCCGACAGGTGGCTCTCTGGCGGCGCGGGACGCCCGCGCCGATTGCGCAAATGCCGGTTTTTCATTATGTTTGCCGTCCGCGCGATGCAGGACGGCGCGCGTTTGCGGGAGTAGCTCAGTTGGTAGAGCGTCAGCCTTCCAAGCTGAATGTCGCCGGTTCGAGCCCGGTCTCCCGCTCTTAATAATTCGAAGCCCCGGCGCCGTTCAGGTGCCGGGGCTTCGTGCGTTTGGTAGTACAGGCCCCTAAACAGGCCCACAGATCGGTGGGCACGGGAGGGGGACTTGAGGCGGTAGCCAGGTGTGACAGAGATGGCAATGGACGCAACGGGATCAGCCGCGTCCACTTCACTACGCTCGTGCACGCCGCCTGCGGCCAAAGATGTTGGTTTGCGAACTCGGCGAGTGCAGGCTCCCCGACGGGTGCCCGAGCGGTCCCGGAACAGGCCCGAAGCAGGGCTGGCGGCGTTTGGCGCTTGTAGACGCCGGGTTCCTTGGCGCCTTCCCCAACTCAGGGATTCGGCGTATGATCCAGAAAGCGGCGGTAGCTTTGCGACCCTTCCCCCGCCTGCCGCAGCCCGCCTCCACTCTCCATTCCTTGCATGAACGTCCTTTCGCTGCCGTACATAGAGCGCCGGGCGGAGGAGGAACGCCTCCGCGAGCTCCTCCGGAACGGTCTGAACCCCACGCCAGGACATCCAAAGGCCCTCGTCCTGTGCGGCCCAGACGGTGTGGGGCGGCGCACCCTCCTGCGCCGAGTATTCGCGAGCGATCCCGCCTTCCGCAAGTTCGGCGTCGGAGCGCAGACCCACGAGATCCTGAACCCCGGCGGACCTTCCGTCGCACGCAATGCCGGGGAGAAAGCCGCCGAGTTCTCACCTGGAGCGCTGGGCATGGTACACCCGCTGCTGGGCTTGGTGGTGGAGGCGGCCCTGCTGCTCGGGAAGGATCAGGTGTTCCGGCCTCGCGGCGCAGACCCGTCCCTGGACCATTCGATCCTGGAGTGTGTCGAAAAGCCGGTGCTCGTCGCCGTGTCCCGTGTTGATCCGTCGAACGTGGGCGGGATGGAGGATGCGGCACGCCTCATCCGGGAAGCGTCCGTACGCAACACGCCGCTCATGCTTGTCTTCCTCGACAGTTCCCCCTCCCTCCGCCAGAGCGACGCGAGCCCCGGTGAGTGGGGCACGCGCACCGCATCGGATTTCGTGACGGGCCTCCGCCGCTTCCTACCGGACGACCGTCAGGTGACCGAGGTGAAAGTGCGCCCATTTGCTGAAGCGCAGATTCGCCAATCGTTCGCGCGGCTGGGTCTCGCGCCGGAGTGGGGAGCGTTGTTCTACCATTTTTCCGAGGGTCAGCCTGCCTCGTTGGCGGCGTTGTGGGAGTCGCTGCAACGGCACGGCCTGCTCCGCCACGAGGAAGAGCGGCGATGGAAGGTAGAGAGTCCGGCGGCGGCTGGCGCGGCCTGGGGAGCGATCCGCGACCGGCTGATCGCCTTGATTCGTGCGCGGCCGGCCACCGTGCGCGAGCACGAGGACCGGCTCATCAACGCCCTCCACCTGGCCGCGGCGATGGGCGATACGTTTCTCCCGGTCGCGGTGTCCGAAGCGGTTGTCGCGACGGATCCCAAGGGACACGCGGTCGATGCGGAAGGGTGGGAGGACGCGTGGCTCGACTTCCTGGATTTCGAGGATACGGATCATCCGAGGCTCGCCGTCCCGGCCACGCTCGACGGCCACCCACTCGAACTGAAAGCCGACTGCCGGCGACTGTTCGTCTATCGCTTCCGCGACCCGGCCATCGCTCATCTGCTCTCCGCGGCATTACGACGATTCTGGCGGGGTGGGGCTGAGCCGGCCGACCCCGATCCCGGAACGCTGCTCGACGCAGTAGAGAGACTGTCGGAATGGCTGGTGGATCATTTTAGGACGAGCGGGCGGAGCGTGCTGGCCTTTCGTGCCGCGCTGCATCGTATTCAGAATCAGCACGCAGATGCGCGGGCACTCGAGGAACTCGACTACCAATACCGGCTGGCCGCATCCTTGGCCGCCCGGTTCGCGGAAGAACGAATCCGCGTGCACGGTGGCCGGGATGCGCGGGTACTCTACTGGATTGCATCTTGGGCGGGCGAGGTATGGGGAACGCTGGGAGACTACAGGCAATCGTTGGAATGCTGGGTCGAATGCTTTCACCTCGTGCAAGCAGGCCGGGTGACACTCGCCACACGCGACGTGGCTTCTCTCTGGTGTGATCTCGCCACCGCCCTGTGGAGGATCGGGAGGGCGGCTGAAGCCATTCCCTTCCTCGAACAATCGATCGGAGCCCGCGAGCGCCTGCTGGGGCCGGAGCATCCAGACACGCTCACATCCGTGAGCAATCTTGGCGGTGTGCTGCACGCACTTGGCCATTCCGCCGCTGCCGAGCCCTACTGCCGGCGTGCTCTCGAAGCCCGTGAGCGTGTGCTTGGGGTAGAGCATCCCAAAACGCTTTCATCCATGAGCAATCTCGGTAGTGTACTTCAGGCGCTGGGGCGTCCCGCCGAGGCCGAGGCCTTCCACCGGCACGCGCTCGAAGCCCGCGAGCGCGTGCTCGGGCCGGAGCATCCAGACACGCTCGGCTCCGTGAGCCATCTTGGTAGTGTTCTCCAGGCGCTGGGACGCCACGCCAGCGCCGAGCCCTGCTGCCGGCGCGCGCTCGAAGCCCGCGAGCGCGTGCTCGGGCCTGAGCATCCCGACACGCTCGGCTCCGTAAACTCTCTCGGATTGGTGCTCCACGCGCTGGGCCGTCCCGCCGACGCAGAACCCTACTTCGAGCGTGCGCTCGAAGCCCGCGAGCGCGTGCTCGGGCCGGAGCATCCCGATACGCTCACTTCGGTGAATAACCTCGGCTTTGTGCTCCACGCGCTGGGTCGCCCCGCCGACGCCGAACCCTACTTCCGACGTGCGTTCGAAGCCGGAGAGTGCCTGCTCGGGTCGGAGCATCCTGGTACCCTTGCGTCCTTGGGCAATTTGGGCGCCGTACTCCACGCGCTGGGCCGTTTCGCCGAGGCCGAGCCCTACTGCCGACGTGCTCTCGAAGCCCTTGAGCGCGTGCTCGGGGCGGATCATCCCGACACGCTGAGCAGCGTGCATAATCTCGGTCATGTGCTCGACAAACTGGGCCGTCCCGCTGAGGCCGAATTCTACTTCCGGCGTGCTCTCGACGTCCGCGAGCGCCTGCTCGGGCTGGAGCATCCCGACACGCTCGTCTCCATGAATGAACTCGGCCATGTACTCAACGTGCTGGGCCGTCCCGTCGAAGCCGAGCTCTGTTTCCGGCGTGCGTTCGAGGCCCGCGAGCGCGTGCTCGGGCCGGATCATCCCGATACGCTCACGTCCGCGCACAGTGCCGGCGCTATGCTTTACGCGCTCGGTCGTCCCGAAGACGCTCTACGTTGCTTCCGACGGGCATTAGAGGGGCGGGAGCGCGTTTTTGGGTTCGATCACCCGCAGAGCCAATCGAGCCGAGAGTGGGTCGAGGGGCTCGCAAGAAGCGATGACCCAGGCGAGTGAAGGCCGGTCGAGGAAGGCCCCGGCGGCCAGCAGCGGTGGATGCACCGTATCGAAGAACGTTACATCGTTCGTGCACGCCGCATCCGACCCGTCCCCTGGCACCGAGTTCGCCAACCGGGCCCGAATTCAGGCCCCAAAACAGGCCCATACAGACTTGGCGGCGGCTGGCGCTGACTGGCGCTGTCCAGCGCAATTACAGCAACGGCGCGGCTTTTCTGGCGGCGGCTGGCGCTTGTAGACGCCAGATTCCTTGCCTTCCAAGCTGAATGTCGCCGGTTCGAGCCCGGTCTCCCGCTCTGATGAAAACGAAGCCCCGGCGCGGAGTTGCGCCGGGGCTTCGTGCGTCCGAAGGTTGTGCCTTTTGCGGCTTTGGCCTATCGTGCGGACGAATTCATGTGGTGTCTCCTTCACTCGTGATCCTGATCATGCGCAGCCTCCTTGCAATTGCCTTGCTTCCGGCGCTCCTCTCCGCTAGCGCCCGCTCCACACCGACCGCGGACGCGGCGGACCAGCGGTGTCACCCGTCGTATCCGGACTTCTGCATCGCCCCGCCCCCGCCGGACCTGGACTGCCCGGACATTCCCGCCAACCGAAAGCCGTTCCGCGTGCGGCACGACGTGCGCAACCCGGACCCGCACGGCTTTGACCGCGACCGCGACGGACGCGCCTGCGAGCCGCGCCCGCGCGCTCGACGCGGATAGACGCCGCGGGACACACCTCCGCTTTACACCCTGATCTTGAATCGCGCCGCATCCGCACCGCCGGATGCGGCGCTCGTCTCAGTCCTGCCGATCGTATCCTTTCCCGTCGCCCACGCCTTCGGTGTACCCACCGTGACGGAAAGTGGACGCGTCTTGATGAAGCAGGTGCATCGCTCCGCCAATCTTGAAAGGTGTTTGTAAAATCAGCATTCAAGCCGTTCGCGCCACGTGCGGATCGACGTTCGGAGACCCCCTTGACGGGCGGGGGAAGTGGACACATCCTTGATGCGCGGAACGAAACGGAGTACTCATCGTGAATCGCGCACAGGCCACCCCCATGCCCCTGCACCCTTGCCGAGAATGCCGGCACGCCGTCAGCACGGAGGCGCTCGCCTGCCCAAGCTGTGGCGCCGCGCATCCGGCAGGCGCATCGGCGGCGCTGGCCGTGCGCGAGCCGGGCGGCGTCGTCACCCGCGACGGGGACGGCGATGGGCCCACGCCCGCGTTCTGGCGGGCCGTGCGCATGCTGCTCAACCGGGTGCGCATCGGGCTGTACGGCCTGGCGTCGGCGCTGTTCGCGGCGCTCCTCACGGGCTCGCTCGTGCGGCAGCCCACGGGGTGGGTTCTTACCGCGGGGGTGCTCATGTCCATGGTGCTGTGCCTGGCCGCCGTCCTGCTGGAGCTGGTCGACCTCAACCTGGGAAAGGGAAAAAGCTAATGACCACTGAAGCCCTTGCCGTGCCCCTGGCCCGCCGGCGCCGCCGGCCCCTGCCCGGCCTGCTGCCCCTCCTGCTGGGCATGGGCGTGTGGGTGGCCTGGATGATGGTCACCGATCCCGTGGCCCTCATCGCCGCGGCCCTGCGCCAGGGCGGTGCCGCCACCTACGAGGCTGTATGCCTGGCCGGCGTGTCAGTGGTGGGCCTCGTGGGGTTCGCCCTGTACAGCGTGGCCGTCGCCGCGTACGTGCTGGCCATCCGCTCGCTGCCGCGCGCGTCGTAGGGGACGTGCTGCACGGGGCGCTTGCGTTTCGGGGCCGCCGCCTGTCTCTTTGCGGCGCGAGGGACGGCGAACGCGTCCCCGAAGCCCACGCGTACTGAATGGATGGAATCCGTGATCCTGCCTGATCTTCGCCGGGCGCTGCTGTCCGGCGCCTGCGTCTTGCTCCTGGCCGGCTGCGGCGGCGACGGCGAGGCCGGGAGCCCCGGCGCCGACACCGTGCAGGCCGCCGCTCCCGCCGACAGCGCGGGGCCGTCGTTCGGCACGCCCGCCGCGCCGGCCGTGGTCGCGGCGTCCGGCGACTCCGCGGCGGCCGTGCCCGGCGCGGCCACGCCCGCCCCCGTGGCGGCGGCGGACCGCCCCGTGCGCGACTCCACGAAGATGAAGGAGATCCTCCAGGCGCCCGTCGCCGGCCCCGTGAACGTGGAGACGCTGGAGACCTACAACCTGTCCATGGATCGCGTGCGCCAGCTGGTGCGCGCGGGACAGAACCTGGCCGAGCTGCAGCGCCGCCGCCCGGACCTGGCGGACTCGGTGCGCATGCAGGCGTTCGACCCCAACGCCATCTACGAGAAGGTCAACAGCATTCCCGACGTGCGCAACGCCGTCGCGCAGGCGGGGATGAGCCCGCGCGAGTACGCCACGGCCACCGCGGCGCTCATGCAGGCCGTGATGGTTCGGCAGATGCGCGCGCAGGGCATGCGGCCGCAGGTGCAGGTGAACGAGGCCAACGTGGAGTTCGTGGACGAGCACTGGAGCGAGATCATGCAGATCGCCCAGTCCATGGCCCAGCAGGCCCGCCCGCGCAACTGACCGCCGCCCGGCGGACGTCCGCGCCGTCCGCCGATTCACTCCGCCCGCAGCGCCTCGTTGGGGTGCACGCGGGCGGCCCGGCGGGCGGGCGCGTACGACGCCGCCAGCGTCACCGCGCCCAGCACGGCGGCCACCGTGCCGTACGCCGCCGGGTCCAGCGCGTCCACGCCCCGAAAGCCGTCCTGGAGCACCCGCGCCAGCGTGAGCGCGCCGATGCTGCCCAGGACGGCGCCCAGCAGCGTGATCCGCACGCCCTCCCCCAGCACCTCCCGCAGCACGTCGCGCTCCGTGGCGCCCACGGCCATCCGCACGCCGATCTCGCGCGTGCGCCGCGCCACGCTGAACCGCATGGTCCCGTACAGCCCGCCCGCCGAGGCCAGCGTCGCGCCGGCCGCGAGCACGGCTAGCACCGCCGCGAACCAGCGCAGCGGCGCGCGCGCGTCGTCCAGCACGCGCTCCATCGTCCGTCCTTCCGACACGCGGGCCTCCGGCGCGGCGCGGGCGAGCGCCCGGCGGGCTGCCGGCTCCGCGCCGTCCGCGTCGCCATCCGTACGCACGGCGACGGCGAGCGTACGGGGCGGGTTTGCGAGTGACGGCAGGTAGACGGCCGGTTCCGGGTTGCCGCCCACGCCCAGCGCCGTGGCCCGCGGATCGTCCACGACGCCGACGACCTCGTACGGCTCCTCCCGCCACCGTCCTTCCAGCAGCACGTGCTGCCCCACCGGGTCCGCGCGGGGGAGCAGCCTGGCCGCAAACGCGCCGTTGATGACGACGGCGCGCGTGTCGTCCGCCCGCAGCTCCCGGCCCGCCCGCACGCGCAGCCCCATGGCGGCGAACCAGCCGGGGCTCACGGCGTGGTGCCGCGCGCGGCCGGTGATCATCGGCGCGAACAGGTTGCCCCACACGCACGCGTCGCACAGCGTCCGTAGCGCGTCCTCCGGGCCCAACCCCAGCCAGGCGCCCGGCGTGGCCGCGCTCACGGCGCGCACGCCCGGGAGCGCCGCGGCGCCGTCCAGCAGCGCGCGCTGCATCCGCGCCCGCTCCGCCGCGTCCGCGTCGGACGGCAGCTCCACGCGAAACGTGAGCGTGTCGCGTGGGTCGAACCCCGGATCGGCCGCGCCGGCGCGGGGAAAGGAGCCGCGCAGCAGGAGCGCCGCGCCCACCAGCAGCGTGGCGGAGGCGGCGAACTGCAGCGTCGCCATGGCGCGGCGCAGCATGGCCTCGCCCGCGCC
>NZ_DASURI010000502.1:0-5239 GCF_036280135.1 Longimicrobium sp. | reverse complement strand
AAGCGCATTTCTCCCCCTCCCCCGCGAAGCGGGGGCAGGGGGTCGGGGGGAGGGGGCCCTCGCCCGCGGTAGAAGCGTACCTCATCCGCACGGTCTCGGCGGACCGCGGCCGTTGCCGTTGCGTGAGGGATGCGCGCCCGGAGGGCCGAGAACCCGGAGTGGCGGGGCAACACGCCGTATCGTTGCCCCGACGCGGAGGGGGCTCGGCGCCGTTGGGCACAGTCGTATCGTGCACTACGGCGCGCGCAGCCCGGCCCGGAGCGCAGCGGAGGGACACGCCCACACCCGTCGTCATTGCCGTCGCCGTACGAAGCAGTCGCCGTCGACAACGAGCGAGCTCAATCGCACCAGGACAGAGACCGGATGCAGATCCCCATCGAGCGGCACACGCTGGACAACGGCCTGCGCGTGGTGCTTTCGGAAGACCACACGCTGCCCATCGTGGCCGTGAACCTGTGGTACAACGTGGGCAGCCGAAACGAGCGGCCCGGCCGCACGGGCCTGGCCCACCTCTTTGAACACATGATGTTCCAGGGCTCGGCCAACGTGCCCGAGAACCAGCACATCGCCCTCGTGGAGCGGGCCGGCGGGTCCGTGAACGCCAGCACCTGGCTGGACCGCACCAACTACTACGAGACCCTGCCCGCCAGCCAGCTGGAGCTCGCGCTCTACCTGGAAGCCGACCGCATGGCCTCGTTCGTGGACGCGCTGACCCAGGAAAAGTTCGACAACCAGCGCGAGGTGGTGAAGAACGAGCGCCGCCAGCGCGTGGACAACGCCCCGTACGGCGACTGGGACGAGCGCATCCAGCGCCTGGTCTACCCCGACGACCACCCGTACCACCACTCGGTCATCGGCAGCATGGACGACCTGGACGCGGCCACGCTGACGGACGTGAGCGACTTCTTTCGCACGTACTACGCGCCCAACAACTGCGTCCTGACCCTCTGCGGCGACTTTGACCGCGCGGAGGCCCTGCGGCTCATCGGCAAGTGGTTCGGCGACATCCCGCGGGGCCCGGAGGTGCCGGCGCTGCCGGGGCGGGCCGAGGTGGAGCCCCTCCTGCTGGGCCAGGAGGTCCGCGAGACGGTGGAAGGCGCCGTGGCCGTGCCGCGCGTCTACCTCGCCTTTCGCATCCCCGCGTACGGGGTACAGGACTACTACGTGGCCGACGTGGTGACGGAGCTGCTGGCGTCGGGCAAGTCGGCGCGGCTGTACCGGTCGCTCGTGCGCGAGCGGCAGGTGGCGCGGGGGATCGCGGCGTTCGTGCTTCCCGTGGTCACGGGCGCGTCGGCGCTCATCCTGCGCGGCAACGTGCCGCCGGGCGCGGAGCCGGGACCCGTGGAGGCGGCGCTGCTGGAGGAGCTGGACGGGCTGGCCAACGAGCCGCCCACGCCGGCGGAGATGGACCGCGCGCTGGTGGCCCTGGAGGCGCGGCGGGTGATGGACCTGCAGAAGTTCAACGAGCGCGCGGACCAGCTGTCCATGCTGGCGACGTACTTCGACGCGCCGGAGCTCATCAACGACGAGATGGACCGATACCGGGCCGTGACGGCGGACGACGTTCGACGCTTCGTGCGGACGTACGTCGTGCCGGAGAACCGCGTGGTGCTCACCTACGTTCCCCAGGCCCCGCGGGAGGCCGCATGACGGACGGCATGCCGGACCGTACGCGCCCCCCCGCCCCGGGCCCCCTGCGCCCCTTTCACTTTCCGCCCGTGCACCGGCGCACGCTGGACAACGGGCTGCAGGTGATCGTGGCGGAGAACCACGCGTTCCCCGTGGCCACGCTGGACGTGATGCTGCCCTCCGGCGCCCTGGCCGAATCCGAGGATCGCGCGGGCACGGCGGCCCTCGTGGGCGGCCTGCTGGAGAGCGGCGCGGGCGACCGCGACGCGACGGAGATCGCCGAGGCCATCGACGCGCTGGGGCTGGTGTTCGAGAGCGGCTCGTCGTGGGACACGACCCTGGCGGGGATGACGGCGCTCACGTCGCGGCTGGAGGCGGGGCTGGAGATCCTGGCCGACATGGTGCTGCGCCCCGCCTTTCCCGAGCGCGAGGTGGAGCGCATTCGCGACGAGCGGCTGGCCATGCTCACGCAGCGCCGCGCGGACCCGTCGTCCGTGGCGGACGAGCTGATGACGCATTACACCTTTCCCGACGGCCACCCCTTTGGCCGGCGGCTGGCCGGGCCGGCGCGGACGCTGTCCACCCTCACGCGGGACGACGTGCGGGCGTTCCACGAATCGTTCTTCGTCCCCCGGGGCGCGTGGATCTGCGCGGCGGGCGACGTGACGGTGGACCAGGTGGCGGAGCTGGCCCAGCGCTGGTTCGGCGACTGGAAGGGCGCGCCGCCGCCCGCCCGCGTGCCCGAGGCGCCCAACCGCTTTGACCGTACGACGATCGTCCTCGCGGACCGGCCGGGCTCCGTGCAGAGCGAGGTGCGGGTGGGGCACGTGGGCATGGAGCGCACGGCGGACGACTTCTTCGCCGCCACGGTGATGAACGCCGTCCTGGGCGGCGTCTTTGCCTCGCGGCTCAACATGAACCTGCGGGAGCGGCTGGGCTACACGTACGGCGCCAGCTCGTCGTTCGGGCTGCGCAAGCTGCCGGGCACGTTCAGCATCTCGTCCGCCATCCAGAGCGACAAGACGGCGCACGCCGTGTCGGAGATGCTGCGCGACATGCGGCTGATGCAGGACGAGCCGGCCCCCGCGGAGGAGGTGGCCGACGCGGCGGGGTACCTGGCCGGCATCTTTCCCCTGCAGCTGCAGACGACGGACGGGCTGGCCGGCAAGCTCAGCACGCTGGCCGTGTACGGCTTTCCGGACGACTACTACGACCACTACCGCGAGGGGCTGCTGGCCGTCACGCCCGAGGACGTGCGCCAAGCCGCGCGCCGCCGCCTGATGCCCGACCGCGCCGCCGTCGTCGTCGTGGGCGACGCGTCGGAGCTGCGCGGCCCGCTGGAGGCGCTGGACATCGGCCCCGTCGAGGTGGTGGACGCCGACGCCGTGCTCGGCTGAACGGCGGGTACGAAGGCACGAAGGTACGAAGGTACGAAGGTACGAAGGTACGAAGGTACGAAGGTACGAAGGTACGAAGGTCTGCGCGCCCTCTCCCGTCGGTGGCGGGGGAGGGCGCGGCGTTGGATGTTGTGGAGGGAAGCCATTCGCGGCGTAGCGCGGGCGTTGTCATCCTGAGGGCCCTCACCGACCTGGGCTGGGCTGGATGCACGTGGCCCCGAAGGATCTTGCCGGCCCATCCTCGACCCTCGCGTATCGCGCGGAGACCGCCTGCGCGGGACCGAGCCCATCGGAGGACAGGCAGGGGAGGGGAGCGCGACGAGCGGGTTTGTGCCGGGCGCGGTATGCCCGCACCGGGGCGCAGTTCTCCCCCTCCTCCGCGACAGCGGGGGCAGGGGGCGGGGGGAGGGGGCCTCTCGCCCGTGCGAGCATTCCCGTCTTCGTGCACGAACCGTCCTTCCGTGGCCGCGCCTCCCGAGACCGAACTCCGCGCACCTTTGCCGCCCTCGCTTTTCTAAGCACTTGCACAGGACGCAATTAGGATCGTGTTAACGGGGCGCCGGACGGATTACGCGGCGCCCGCGAACCTCTCATCTTCCATTACGAGGACAACGGATGACGGAGCAGCCTAGCGTGGAACCCGGCCTGATCGAGCGGCGGCCGGTGCACAGGGGGCGGATCGTGGACCTGGGGGTGGACACCGTCCGCTTTCCCGACGGCTCCACGGGCGAGCTGGAGATGATCCGGCACTCCGGCGCGGCGGCCGTGCTGCCCGTGCTGAGCGACCCCGACGGGCCCGACCCGCAGATCGCCCTCATCCGCCAGTACCGCTACGCCTCCGGCGGCTACCTGTACGAGGTGCCCGCCGGACGCCCGGACCGCGAGGGCGAGCCGTGGGAGGAATGCGCCCGCCGCGAGCTGCGCGAGGAGACGGGGCTGGAGGCCGGGCAGCTGCGGCCGCTCACCAGCATCTGGACCACGCCCGGCTTTACGGACGAGAAGATCCACCTGTTCCTGGCGACCGACCTCACGAAGGGCGAGACGGAGTTCGACGAGGACGAGTTCGTGGAGACGGTGCCCATGCCGCTCTCCCAGGCCCTGCGGATGGTGCGCGACGGCGAGATCCAGGACGCCAAGACCATCTGCACCCTGCTGTACTGCGCGGGGTTCGTGTTCGGGATGTAGAAGGGGACGTCCGTCAGAGTTCGCACCGGACGAACGTTCTCTCGACAGCGCGTCGGTGCGACACTGGCCGGTGTCACTTTCTCTCGGACGCCGTCCCCTACGGGGGACAGCGCGCCGAAGCCGGGCGGCGGGGTAGATGGTGCGAAAGCATAGCAACCATGCGGGCTTTCGGCGCATCCAACCGTGAACGGCGCAGCGGGAACGGCGCGTGCCCTTCCTTGTTCCCCGTGAGACCCGCCCATCCGGTATCCCCCCAGGAGGTAGTCCCGATGTTCAAGGTCCTTGTCAGTGATCGGCGCTCGGAAGAGCGCTCGCCCCGCGAGCAGCTCAAGCAGCTGGACGACAGCGGCGTGGTGGCCGCCTTCCTGGACGGCAACAAGCGCGCGTTCGGCGAGCTGGTGGAGCGGTACCAGAACCGCCTGCTCAACTTCATCTACCGCACCACGGGCGACCGCGAGCGCGCCGAAGACCTGGTGCAGGAGACCTTCATCCGCGTCTACCGGCACCTGCACCGGTTTGACCAGACCAAGAAGTTCTCCACGTGGATCTACACGATCGCGTCGAACCTGGCCAAGAACGAGCTGCGCAACCGCTCGCGCAACCCGCTCGTCCTCTTCCAGACGCTGATGAAGAACCGCCAGGCGGACGAGCGTCCCCTGGAGTGGGAGGACAACACCTACCGGCCGGACGACCTGTTCCGCAAGCGCCACCTCAAGAGCCAGGTGGACGCGGCCGTGGAGCAGCTGCCGGAGCACCACCGCACCGTCTTCATCCTCCGCGAGATGGAGGGCAAGACGTACGAGGAGATCGCCGAGATCACGGCGACCAACCTGGGCACGGTCAAGAGCCGGCTGAACCGGGCGCGCAACAACTTTGCCCAGCTCATCGCGCCGGTGCTGGACTGAGGGGACGCCTCCCGTCGGGGGGCGGGATCTCGCACGCGGGGCCGGGCCGACGTTACGTCGGCCCGGCCTCTTGTTTATCCCGGACAGATCGCGCACGCGGGGAGGGCGTCTCGCTCGGGCGAG
>NZ_DASURI010000501.1:0-12561 GCF_036280135.1 Longimicrobium sp. | reverse complement strand
GGCGTTGAGCTGAATCACCTCGTGCAACTCCTCCGCCTGCCCATGCATCACCGTGATCCATTCGACCGGCTTATCGCCGCGCAGGCCCTTACCGAAGATCTCCTCCTGGTAAGCGTTGATCCGGCACTCGATCCATACGGGATCAAACGCGTCTGGTGAGCATGGCTCCGGAAGCACGGTACGCCGCGCATCTCCTTAGGCAAATCGAGGCCGGTGATCCCGCGGGATCACCGGCCTCGATCATCAGGGGCGCTACCTCCGCCGGAACGGAGCACGGCCGGAAGGCAGGGAATGCAGTACTCTGCGTCCTCCGCGGCTCTGCGTGAGAATGCCGTTGCCGTTTTCGCTGCTCGCCCGTGGGCACGCTTCTGGCCGCCGCCGTGCGCGAACCCTGTACGAGGACGAGGAGCGACATGCGTGCGATGGTGATCGACCGCTTCGGCGGGCCGGAGGTGCTGCAGGCGCGGGAGATGGACCGGCCGGAGCCGGGCCCGGGCGAGGTGCTGGTGCGCGTGGTCTGCGCGGGCACCAACCCCGTGGATGCCAAGCTGCGGCAGAACGCCAGCTGGGCCGGCCTCACGCCGCCGCTGGTGCTGGGGTCCGACGCGTCCGGCGTGGTGGAGGCCGTAGGACCCGGCGTCACGGAGTTCAGCCCCGGCGACGAGGTGTACTACATGGACGAGATCTTCGGCAACACCATGGGCACCTACGCTGAGTACAATGCCGTCCCCGCGCGCATCGTGGCGCGCAAGCCGGCCAGCCTTTCGCACGAGCAGGCCGCCGCCGTGCCGCTGGCGGGCGGGACGGCGTGGGAGGCCATCGTCCGCCGCTTGAACGTGCGCCCGGGCGAGACGGTGCTCATCCACGGCGGCGCGGGCGGCGTGGGCTCGTTCGCCGTGCAGTTCGCCAGGGCGGCCGGCGCGCGCGTGCTGGCCACGGCCAGTGCCAGCAACCAGGACGTGCTGCGCGAGCTGGGCGCCGACGTCTGCATCGACTACGGCGCGCGGGACTTCGCGGAGGTGGCCCTGCGCGAGACGGGCGGCCGCGGCGTGGATGCCACGTTCGACACGGCCGGCGGCGACCTCATCAAGCGCAGCCTGCCCGCCACGCGCCCGTTCGGCCGGCTGGCGTGCATCCTCACGCCGGCGGAGACGCTGGGCGGGCTCAGCAGCCGCAACCAGACGCTGCACGGCATCTTCGTGATGCGCGAGGCGGACCGGCTGCGGGAAATGGCGGCCGTCATCGAGCAGGGCCGATGCACGCCGCTCATCGGCGAGGTGATGCCGCTGGAGGACGTGCGCCGCGCCCACGAGCGCCTGGACAGCGGCCACGGCACCGGCAAGCTCATCCTCCGTGTGACGGAAGGCTGATCGGCGGCCTCCGCGCATCCTTCGAATCCCCCAGTCATTCGGCGCCGCACCTAGCCGTGGATGAAAGCGGCAGTTCAACCTCCCCCAGGGGTTTTGGGGGAGGTGGGCGAGCTCCGCGAGCCCGGAGGGGGCGCTCGCGTGGGGCCTGCTGCACGCCGACCACCCAGCATAGCGGAGACTCGGCTCCCCGGTCGGATCGCCGGCCCTTCCGCGTGGGTATGAGCAGGGGCGGATCCGCTGGACCTAGGTCAAACGACCCGTTGTGATCGGACCTCGCGAAACCGAAACTATGCGGGCGCGGCGAAACCTCGCCGCGCCCGATGCGCATCATCCGCCCCTCATCGGTCGCACGTCCTCAGAGCCCGGAACCGGACCCATGTTCGAAACCCTTGTAATGGCCGGGACCGCCCTCCTCCTCGTGGCGGGCATCGTGTCGATCAGGCATGCGCGGGCGTTCCGGCGCACGCGGCAGATGCGGGCGCTGGCGCGGCGGATGGGCTGGACGTTCCAGGCGAGCCCGTCGCCCGACGTGGTGCCGGACCGCAGGCGATTCGGCCTGTTCACCGTGCGGATGCGCCAGCGGATGCGCAATCGCCTGTCCGGCCGGATGGACAGCTACGAGGTGGCCGTCTTCGACCTGCACTACTCCACGACGCGCGACACGGGCATCGCGGGCTCGGCGCAGACGGTGGTGCACGTGCGCTCGCCCCTGCTGGAGCTGCCCGCGTTCTCGCTGCGGCCCGAGCGCGTGCTGCACCGCGCGGGTGACCGCGTGGGCGGCCAGGATATCGACCTGCGCCAGGACGCGGAGTTCTCGCGGGCGTTCCACCTGCTGGGGAGCGACGACCAGGGCATCCGCGACCTGTTCGACGCCCGGGTGCGCGAGGTCTACAACCGAACGCCCGGCGCGGCCACGGACGGCAGCGGCGGCGACCTGCTCTTCTGGCGCCGCGCGGAGGTCGCCTCCGCGCACGAGGTGGCCGCGCTGGTGCAGACGGCGCTGGAGATCGCCCGCCTGCACGGCCGCGGCGTCTACCACATCACGGGGCGGACGAACGGCAACCACACCCCGCACATCGCCGCGCGCCTGTCCGCCCAGCGCTGGGCAGACAGCTACGACCGCCCGTTCTGAGCCGCATCCGCCCGACGCACGTCGGCCGACGCGGGGCAGGGGAGAGACGCGAAATCGGCCGGCGATCCGCACTGGATCGCCGGCCGATTTTCATCCGCCATCCTGCGCGTGGGCAGACGCGCGCGCATCCGCCTCGCGGCCGGGCGCGTTACTGGAACGTCACCGCCGCGTAGACGGTGAACGAGGGCGGGTCCACGGCCGCGCCCGAGCTGTTGGTGAGCGTCACCGTCACCGTGTTGGCCGCGGTGATGGCACCCGTGAGCTGAACGCCGGTCGGGAGGGAGCTGGCGGCCACGCGCACGCTGTCCGACGCGCGCACGCCGGCCCCGGGGACCGTCAGCGTGGTCGTGGCGGACGCGCCGTTCGCGATGCTGGGCGGGTTCCACGTGGCCCGCGCCGACGCCGACGGCGTGTTGTTCGCCACCGTCGCCGCGGCCGGCAGTGTGCCCTCGTACAGCTCGCGGGCCGTGGGCATCACGTTCTGCGTCAGCGTGACGGAGCCCAGCGCGCCGCCGGCGATGAAGCGGCACAGCGCCGCGCCGTCACGGCTCACGTTGCCGTGCAGCACCACGTTGCGCAGCTCCGTGAGCGTCGCGTTGGGGTGGCGGTAGATGGACGCGAACGTGAACGTGCCATCCGACTCCACGACCGTGTTGTCGCGGATGACGATGTCCTCCATGTCCGGTACGTCGTCCGAGAACGAGTTGTAGAGGTTCACCAGGCGCAGCCGCGCGTCGCCGCCCACCACCGTGACCGCGTCCGGGTTGCTGATGCGGTGCACGGTGAACCCCTTGACCACCACGTTCTTCTGGAACTGCACCAGCTCCACGACGGTGGGGTAGCGGTGGTCCAGCACGGTGGCGTCCTGGAACGTGATGTTCTCCGGGCGCTGCGTGTCGGACGCCACCGAGTGCCACACCCGGTGCGTGGGGCAGCGGCAGCCGATAAAGACGTCGCCCTCGCTCACCAGGTTCTGCAGGGCGTACACGTGGTACACGGCGCTGGGCGTCTTGGCCAGCGTGACCGTCCGCTGGTCGAACGTGTTGTCGTAGCAGCGGTGCGTGTAGCGCGCGGGATCGGCCAGCGGGCCGGACTTGTCGCTGATGATGCGGTCACCCGTGGTGTTCGACTCCACGTGGACCACCGTGTTGCGGCCGAACTCCAGCGACCCGTACGGCCAGTAGACCACCGTCCCCGTGTCGTTGGTCACCAGGCGCTCGATGTGGTTGTCCGTCATGGTGATGGACTCCACCGCCGAGGTCTGCAGCACGCGCGCGACGTGGGTGCCCAGGTCCGACAGGCCCGTGTTGATGCCGAACACGCGGTTGCGGCGGAACGCCACCCGCGTGGGCCCGTTGCCGGCCTCCGGCGCGGAGTCCAGCGTGCTGCGCACGCGCACCAGGAAGCGGGTGCCGTCCGTCACCTCGTTGTCGTCAAAGTACACGTCCGTCACGGGCAGGCCGTCCGAGTAGAGGGCCGTGCACCGGGCCAGCCGGTTGCCGCCCACCCGCAGCGACGTGCCCGTAAAGCCCGCGGCGTCCGCCGACCAGACCTGCTCCGACCAGGGCTGCACCGTCTGCGTCGCCTGGTGCTGAGCTGGCGTGATGAGCAGGACTCCGATCGGCAGTCGTGAGTCATGCTCACGACTGCCGATGGTGCTTCCGCGACGGAGAATAGGACGCTGGATGACGCAACGAGTCAAGGAGTCGATCCGTGCAGCGCGTGAACTTCTAAAAAATCAGGAGCGGTTGCGTGTATTGATCTTAGCCAACTTCTCCGGAATGAGTCCACAGGCGCAGCGACTCTCGGCATGAGCCGCGTTGATGATTTCGACGACCCGGACGTGCTTCTCGGACACTGTACCGTAACGAAGAAACGGACGGGTTCGCTTTGCCCGCTTCCCGCTCCAGTCGTAATGAACGCCCACTATATGCTTGCCGTGGAATGGGTGCATGAGTTCGCGCACGCAAGCACCGTTTTGACGACGAAAGCTACCGGCGAGTACTCTTGGGCACTTAAGGCTTACAGATCCAGATGGCTGAAGTTCGCCGGCTGATTTGGCACCGCGCTAGCGACGATCACTGCTCGGATAGCTGTCCTGTCGCCCGATTACAACTGAACTTTCTCCGTTGACCGTTGTCCAACCGTAGAACACGGGAACAAACTATCGTGTTGCCTGAGCGCCATTCGAGTCGGTGATCGCGTCCCGGGCGGACTGCGCGCGTTTGGTCAGTGGTTCCGCGCGAGCGCCCGTTGAGATACGCGTCCAGTGTACCGCCACTCGCACTCCAAGTTACCACAGGCCACTCATTCGTTTCGAACTGCCCGATTTCGCCCGGCTGAACATCTTCCTCAAGCGTTACAAAGATTACGCCGTCCGGTATAAGGTTGATGCTATCTCTCCAAACCACGGATCTCAGATTTCCAGATCTTCGTGTGCTGTAACTCACCTGCAAGTAAAAGCTCTTCACATCTTCTTCACTCACAGTGATCTGGGCGGTAGCTGTACTATCAAGGTGTATGGGAGCATTTATCTGACCGATGTTGACTTGGACTCGAGCTTCTGCCAATTCCTCAGGTGCCTGGATTGTAACGCGGCTAAGGGACTCTGGTTGAGCAGTAAGCCCCTCGCTCGTCATAGCCACAAACGAAACTACGCCCACCAGACAGTGAAGATGTGTCCAAGACATGATGCACCTCGCCCAATTAGGAGATTTTCGTTACATCGACCGCGAACAATCCGATTAGAACAGAAGCCAGTACTAAGCACCCGTAAGATGCCCATCGCCCATATTGCAAGGAGTCGCGTGTGAAGTCTACGGCGTTATCGCCCATCATTTGGAGCAAAATCTCCCGACTTAGTAGACAGAGGATCAGCGCCGCAGCTAAGAATATTAGTGCAGCAATCATGTATACACGTCCTGCATCTGGCACACCGCCTTGGTGCTTCTGTTGGTAAGTCATCAGGAACGCAACCGCACCGAATCCTGAGAGCGCGAGTTGTGCTAAGTTTGAAAATGAGTCAATATACAACTCGGTTATCGCTCGCATCTGCTCTGTATCAGCAGAGGCGAATATCCGGAATCCATCATCAGGAGGTACTTGGACGAAGAACAAGCCGATAATCAATGCAGCACCGGCACCAGCGAGAGATAACCATGCGGAAAGCCTCGGCATTATACCACCTCGATTGAAGGTGATCATTCAGTACAACTCGGAATGCTCAAGAACTATGAGCGAAGGTGGCTGGTTGAAGCAAGAAAACGTTTGGTGGTACTGCTAGTGATTGCGACAGGATATTCTGAGAGGGGCCTTATATCTCACTCTCAGAAACGGCCGGCCATCCATCGCGGATCGCTGGCCGTTCTCGTTCATAGCGTGCTTGGGCTCAGCCGCCCAGCCGCTCCTGCACGAGCTGGCTCACGAGCGCGGGGTTGGCGGTGCCGCCGGACTGACGCATCACCTGGCCCACGAAGAAGCCCAGCAGGCCCGTCTTGCCGGCGCGGTACTCGTGAGTCTGGCGGCGATCACTGGGTCAACCGTGGAGCCATGACGCAGTCCCGGCCCTGTCGAGCGACGCACCGTTTACCTTGTTGAAGCTCCGGATGGTGATCCCAGACGCATCGTGACGAACGCCCCATGAAGCCGCTCCGCTGCAGTCAGCACGAGCCGGCCCATCTCATCGCCCCGCAATTCCTTGTACGACCCCTGGCCAAAGTACAGGCCATCGGACACGAGAAACGTCGTACGGACCTCGCCTTGGGGAGGGGGCGGCAGTCTTTCCCCCGTCCAGGGACCGATCTGGTTGGCGATGAATCCCGAGACCTCCAAGAGAATTCGGATATGCTCCGCGAGCTGGGCCACGTGTCCTTCGACGAAGCCCATCTTCTCCGAGTGGTTGATGTACCGTACGCTTCCATCCGTGAACGCCGCGAGCACATCGAGCCCACCGTCCAAGTGGACCTCCACGATCGTTCCGAGCAGGATACGCGAGGGTACCGACTCCCCCTTTTCGCGAAGCAGGTTATACGCCCACATGCGATTGCGGCCCTCCTGGGATTCGTCCTCCGCGATGGCGCGGAGCGTTGCCACGCTGTCATCCATCGCACCGACCGGCGCACGGCCATCGTCGCAGAACAGCAGGTTGTAGATGTCGTTGCAGGTGGCGTCGCGGTACGGCTCGTGTCGCGGCGCCGCTTTGATGGGGATGGGAGCGATGGGCGGTTCGTCCCTGAGTGCCCGCATTGCGAGCTGGCGGATTTCATCGGGTCCATTCCTGCGGGGCGCCCTGCGCAAGCCAAGGGTCTCAAGAATCTTTGTGATCACTGAGCGTTTCCTGTAAGAGATGGGCCGGCAAAGCGCCGAGAACACACCTGCTCGGCGGCAGTGGCGTCACGCACCCGTCATCGCAGAGGTTGGGCCCGCAAGCGATAATTGGCGCGCTGGTGCGCTATTTCGTTGCCAAGCGGGTGATTAGGGCACCAGCGCGACCGCAGTGGAAAAAGAATGAACCTCCCGGTGAGGCGCTTTGGGTGCAGTCGCTGTGGCACCGTTGCCCCGAAAAGCAAACGCCCGTGATCTGGCGGTAGATCACGGGCGATTCGTTTAAACAGGACGGATCAATCAGTTCCCCAGCCGCTCCTGCACGACCTGGCTTACGGGCGCGGAGTTGGCGTTGCCGCCGGACTGGCGCGTCCCCTGGCCCACGAAGAAGCCGAGCAGGCCCGTCTTGCCGGCGCGGTACTCGTCGCCTTGGCGGCGTTGCGTCTGCCCACGATCGGCTTCACAGCCCAGCGCACGCCTTGTAGATTCACAACATCGCCCAAATGCTGACATCCACTCAGGAGAGCGCGATGACGTACATGCTGGACCAGGCAATCCTGGCGGCGCAGGCGTTGCCCGATGCGGAGCAGGACGCGATCGCAGCCGCGATCTTAGCCGAAATTCAGGATGAGCACCGCTGGGCAGAGGCATTCGAGCGGTCGCCGGAGACGCTCGCGGAACTCGCGCGTGAGGCGCTCGAGGAGCATCGCGCCGGCCGCACGTTGCCGCTCGATCCGGACCGGATGTGAGGTCGCGAACTACGGAGCGCTTCCGGAAGGCTTTGGCCGCATTGCCGGATGACGTGCAGGAACAGGCGCGTCAAGCCTACCGGCAGTTCGTGAATGATCCACAGCATCCGGGATTGCGCTTCAAACCGGTTCATCCGTCGCAACCGATCTATTCTGCACGCGTGGGCCGCGGTTATCGTGCGGTCGGGGTTCTCGACGGCGATACGGTGATCTGGTACTGGATCGGCTCGCATGCGGAATACGACCAGTTGCTGAAGCAGCGTTGATCAACATCTGGCACTATTGAAACGGCCGGCGATCCCTCGCAGATCGCCGGCCGATTCCATTTGTCCTTGAGCCCGAAGACGATCAGCTCCCCAGCCGCTCCTGCACGAGCTGGCTCACGAGCGCGGGGTTGGCGTTTCCGCCGGACTGGCGCATCACCTGGCCCACGAAGAAGCCGAGCAGGCCCGTCAGGCTGGGCTGTACCACGTCCCTCGCAATGTGTTACCTTCATCGTCAGGCTACGCACACGTGTTAAGACCGTGGAGGACGTGATGCTACAAACGGTGGAAGCGGTGATTGAGCGGGACGGCCGGGTGAGGCTCCTTGAGGCGGTAATGCTTCCGGAAAGCCGCCGAGCGCTCGTGACGGTTCTTCCTGACGCCGCGGATACAGCGGAGGATCTTGCGGCCGCGTACGCCGAGATGGCTGCGGACGAAGCCCGCGAGGCCGAGGCGCTGGAGTGGTCGAACGCGCTACTCTCGGATGTGGCGGATGAGGCGCGGTGAAATCTGGTGGGTCAACTTCGATCCCTCGATCGGAGGCGAGATCCGCAAACAACGGCCTGCCATCATCGTCAGCAACAACGCTTCCAATCAGCACCTCAATCGCGTGCAGGTGGTCCCGTTGACGAGCAGTGTCGGCCGCCTCTATCCAAGTGAGGCGTTCGTTCTCCTGAACGGTGAGCAGCGAAAGGCGCTGGCAGATCAACTGACGACAACTGCCAAGGAACGCCTGATTGGAAAAGCGGGAGTGCTTTCCGCGGAAGATCTCGAATCTGTAGAACGTGCGATCCGCATTCAACTCGGATTGTAAGCGTTTGCGAGAACAAGTACGGCCGGCGATCCCCGCGGATCGCCGGCCGTTTTTGCTCGATGAGCCTGGGCGTGGAGCCAATCAGCTTTCCAGCCGCTCCTGCACGAGCTGGCTCACGAGCGCGGGGTTGGCGTTGCCACCGCTCTGGCGCATCACCTGGCCCACGAAGAAGCCCAGCAGCCCCGTCTTGCCGGCGCGGTACTCGTCCGCCTTCGCCGCGTTGGCGGCGATCACCTGGTCCACGATGGGGGTCAGCGCGCCGGGATCGCTCACCTGGCGCAGGCCGCGGCGCTCCACGATCTCCGCCGGGCTGCCGCCGCCGCGCACCATCTCCGCCAGCACCGTCTTGCCCGCCGCGCTGCTGATGGTCCCGTCGTCCACCAGCCCGATGAGCGCGCGCAGCTCCGCCGGCGTGAACGCGATGTTGCTGATCCCGCGCTCCTTCACCTCCAGCAGCACCACGTTCACCATCCAGCTCGCCACCGACTTGGGCGCGGCGCCGAGCGCGACCGTGGCCTCGAAGATCCCGGCCAGCTCGTCGTCGCGCGTAAGCACGTCGGCGTCGCCCGTCGCCAGCCCCAGCTCCGACACGAAGCGCTCGCGCTTCGCCTCCAGCTCCGGCGAGCGCACGACCTCCATCACCCCCGACGGACGGGCGCCGCCCGCGGACGCGCTTCGCTCCTTCGGCGCGCGCTCCGCCTTGGGCTTCTTCCCCGCCTTCGGCGTGGGCGCGGCGGCCTTCTCGGACGCCTTGGCCCACGCGTCGCGCAGCGTGACCGTGCGGTTGAAGACGAGCGCGTCCGGCCGCGAATCCACGATGTCGCTGCAGAAGTAGCCCACCCGCTCGAACTGGTAGCGGCTGCCGGCAGGGTCGTCCTTCACGCTCGGCTCGATGAGCGCGCCGGGGACGACCACGAGCGACTCAGGGTTCAGGTAGTCCTTGAAGTCGCCCTCGCGCGCATCCGGGTCCGGCACGGTGAACAGGCGGTCGTACAGCCGCACCTCGCAGGGCACGGCGTGCGCCGCGCTCACCCACTGGATGGTGCCCTTCACCTGCCGCCCGTCCGGCGTCGAGCCGCCGCGCGTCCGCGGATCGTACGAGCAGCGCAGCTCCACGATCTCGCCCGCGGCATCCTTCACCACCTCGTCGCAGCGGATGACGTACGCGTAGCGCAGCCGCACTTCGTTGCCCGGCGACAGGCGGTGGAACCCCTTGGGCGGGTTCTCCTGGAAGTCGTCGCGGTCGATGTAGACGGTGCCGCTGAAGGGCAGGGGACGCGAGCCCTCGTTGGGCACGTCGTGCGGCCACAGGGGCGCGTCGAACGTCTCCGTCTCCCCGGCCGGATAGTTCGTGAGGGTCACCTTGAGCGGCTTTAGCACGCACAGCACGCGGGGGGCGCGCGTGTTCAGGTCGTCGCGGATGGCGTGCTCCAGCTTGGCGATGTCGATGCGGCTGTTGAACTTGGCCACGCCCATCCGGTCCCAGAACGCCTTGAGCGCCTCGGGCGTCACGCCCCGGCGGCGAAAGGCGGCGATGGTGGCCATCCGCGGATCGTCCCAGCCGTTCACGTAGCCGCCCTTCACCAGCTCCAGCGACTTGCGCTTGCTGGTGATGGTGTACTCCAGCTCGCCCCGTGCGAACTCGTACTGGTGCGGCCGCGCCGGCGTGCCGCCTTCCGACCGGACGAAGTCCTGCCAGTGGTCCACCACCCAGTCGTAGACCGCGCGGTTGTTGTCGAACTCCAGCGTGCACAGCGAGTGCGTGATCCCCTCGATGGCGTCCTCGATGGGGTGCGCGTAGTCATACAGCGGGTAGATGCACCACCGGTCGCCCGTGCGGTAGTGGTGTGCGTGGCGAATGCGGTACAGCAGCGGATCGCGCAGCAGCATGTTGCGGCTGGCGAGGTCGATCTTTGCCCGCAGCACGTGCGCGCCGTCGGGGAACTCGCCCGCGCGCATCCGCCGGAACAGGTCCAGGTTCTCCTCCGCCGAACGATCGCGGTACGCCGTCGGCCGCCCGGCCTCCGTCACGGTGCCGCGCGCCTCGCGGATCTCCTCGTCCGACGAGCTGTCCACGTACGCCAGCCCGTTTTGCACCAGGAACTCGGCGAACCGGTACATCTGCTCGAAGTAGTCCGCCGCGTACAGGGGGCCATCGCCGAAGTCCGCGCCCAGCCACCGCACCGTGTCGGCGATGGACTCCACGTAGTGGACGTCCTCCGTCTCGGGGTTGGTGTCGTCGAAGCGCAGGTGAAAGCGGCCGCCCGTCTCGCGCGCGATGCCGTAGTTGAGCAGGATGCTCTTGGCGTGGCCGATGTGCAGGTAGCCGTTGGGCTCCGGCGGAAAGCGGGTAACGATGGTCTCGTACTTTCCCGCGCGCAGGTCCTCGGCCACGATGGCGCGGATAAAGTCCAGCGCCTCGCGGTCCGCGTACGCGTCGGGCCGCGGCTCGCTCCCGCCCTTCGTTTCTGTATCGGTCACGGTCGGTCTGACGGTCTTCGGTCGATTGAAATGCGGCGGATGCGAATCGCGGCGCCGGGTCCGGAACCGCGAACAATAACACGTTGCGGCATCCGTCTACAACGGCCGATCCGTCCCGGACGCGCCGAAGCCCCGCCGGGACGACGGGGCTTCGGTGGATGCGGATCCGCGGATCAGCCCCGGTCTACCACACGTCGTCGGACGCGATGATCATGGGCTTCATGGGGACGAGCGGCGACCGGCCGGACGGTTCCCGCCAAGGCGCGGGCACGCGCGCCCACTGCTCCGGCGTAAAGACGGACTGCAGCTGCGCCTGGACGGAATCCAGCATCTCGCCCGTGATCCCCGTGTACGCGCGCAGCCGAAAGCGCGCCGGCGAGCTGGCCTGCGACGCCGTGTCCGCCCGGTGCGCCGCGGACGCCAGCGAGTCCAGCAGCGGGGGAAGGACGAGCTGCACGGAGTCCGCCAGCAGGGCCAGGGCGCGCCGCTGCTCCCCGCTCAGCCCCAGCCCCAGCGAATCGGCGGACTGGAGCAGGCGCAGGGGCAGGTTGGGCGCGCGCTCGGCCACGGTGGCGCGCAACTCGTGCAGCGGGCGGACGACGGCGCTCTCCCGGCGCGTATCCTCCACGATCCACTGCTCCGCGGGGTCCGTGCCGATGGCGAACCGCGCCTGCAGGGTGATGGAGAACGCGGCGAACAGCCCGCTGCGCCGCTGCAGCGACTGGCCGAACGCGCCGTTGACGTCGTACGCGAACGCGCGCCGGTCCGCGTCGAACCCGCGCACCCGCAGCAGCGTGGGGTCCGGCAGGCTGGCGCGGCCCCACCCGTGGACCTCGTCCTCCCCGCGGACGCCGCGGTTCCACAGGTAGTCCGCCAGGCTGGGCAGGTTGGCCGCGTTGAGGGAGAACTCCACGGGCCGTCCGCCCACCCGCATGGGAAGCAGGGCCTGCGCGTCCAGCGTGGCCGTCCACGGGCCGCGGCAGCTGTTGCGCCCGGCGATGCGCCCCAGCTGGCGGCGCAGGCAGTCGCGCGCGTGCGCCGGCGCGTCGTGCAGCAGCCGCTGCATGGCCCCTGCCGCCGTGCCGTCCGCGTTCCCGGGATCAAAGACGAACGCCGCGTCGTTCGACACGCCGTCGCCGTTGACGTCGCCCGAGACCAGGGGCGTGTACGGCGCGCCGGAGGTCAGCCGCCCCAGCAGGGCCAGCCGCCCCGTGCCTAGGAGGGGCTGGCTGTACGTGAGCTGGAACGCGTGGCGCCGCTCCCAGTCGCCGGGGCCGCGCAGCAGGGCGCGCGGGTCCGCGCCGGCCACGGCCAGGGCGCCGCCCGGCGCGTTCAGCGCGGACGCCTCGTCCCACTGCCGCGTGTACGTGTAGTTGAGCACGGCGATGCGAAACACGCCGCGCGGCACGTACATCACGGAGCCCGTCAG
>NZ_DASURI010000500.1:0-8066 GCF_036280135.1 Longimicrobium sp. | reverse complement strand
GGCGCGCAGACCGCGAGCGCCAGCAGCGCCGGGGCCAGGCGATGGAACAGCGTGAAACCCGCGACGTAGCCGGCCGCCGCGCACACCGCGACGAGCATCACCAGCACGCCCGCCCGCAGGTCCATGCCCGCCTGGCCGATGATCCTGGCGGTCGCGATGACGATGGGCATCCAGCCCTGGCTGGGGTTCAAGGTGCTCGTCACGCTGTTCTCCGCCGCGGCCGTGGGCCTGTCGTACCTGTGGGCCCGCCGCCTGTCCACGCCGGGGACGGCGCTGGCCATCGGCGTGCTGCTGGCCGTGGGCGCGGGCGTGGTGGACGTGGCCCGGTGGGAGCTGTCCGATCCGCCGTTCTGGGCGTTCACCATGCTGGCCCTCTGGGGCTTCGCGCGGCTGATCGACCGTGATCCCCACCGTCCGCCTTCCGACGCGTCCACCGCCGGCCCTGCCGATGCCGCCGGTCCGCCCGCGTCCGCTTCGACGGGATGGAAGGGGTGGATCGGCCCGGTGGCGCTGGCGTCGGGCGCGACGCTGCTGGCGCACGGAACGCGGTCCGCCGGGCTGCCGCTGGTGGTGGCGGGCGCCGCGTGGCTGGCGTGGCGGCGGCGGTGGGCGTGGCTGGGCGTGTTCGCGGCCTTCATCCTCCCATTCGCGCTGTTCTGGTGGGCGCGGGGCAAGGCGGCCGGCGGTCCCGGCTACGCGGGATACCTGTGGTACGTGGACCCGTACCGCCCCGTGCTGGGCACGGTGGGCATCGGCGGGCTGCTGTCGCGCATCGCCGCCAACACGGTGGAGTACACGCGGGAGCACCTGCCCTACCTGCTGACGGGCGTGCGGAGCGGATCGCCGGCCACCCTGCTGGGGATCGCCGTCGTGCTGCTGGGGCTGGCGGGATGGGGGATGCGGATGCGCCGGCCGGGCGTGGCGGAGCTGTGGCTGCCGCTGTACGTGGGGCTGGTGCTCGTCTGGCCCGGCGAGTGGGCCGGCGAGCGGTTCCTGCTCCCCGCCCTGCCCATGCTGCTGCTGTGCGCGGCGGAACCCCTGCGGCGGCTGGCGAGATGGACCGGACGCCCGGCGTGGGTGGGCGCCGCCGTCGTGGCCGCCCTCGTCGTGGCGACCCTCCCGCCGCTGCGGATGCAGGTGAAGTACTCCATGCGGTGCCGCGCCGTGTACGGGCCCGGCAACCCGTATCCGTGCCTGTCCGATCCGTGGATGGACTTTTTGGGCCTGGCCCGCGGGGTGCGCGGCCGCCTGCCGGCTGACGCCGCCGTGCTGTCGCGCAAGGCCACGCTGTTCTGGGCGTACTCGCAGTATCCGTCGCGCACGTACCCGTTCACGGCGGATCCCGACACGCTGCTCGCCGCCGCCCGCGCCGCGAACGCGCGCTACATCCTGCTGGACTACATGGACCAGGTGTCGTCGATGTACCTGGCCCCCGTGCTCATGCAGCGGCCGCAGGCGTTCTGCGTGATGCGCACGGCGGGCCCCGGCCGCGCCACGCTGATGGCCATCCTGCCCGGCGCGGAGCAGATGCCCAACGTGCGCTCCCGCCCCGGCGACGAGACGGTGGATCTGGCGTTCCGGGCCTGTCCGCCGGAGTACTGGGCGTCACGCGCGGCGCAGTAGCCCTCCCCCGGCCTCGCGTAGGCTCGTCCACCCCCTCCCGCAAACTGCGCGGGAGGGGGTGTATACTTCAACGAGCCCTGGTGCGTGCAGGTGAGATCCAGCAGGGCGAGCGGCGCGCGGGACCCCGCGAAGGTACTCCGCGCCAGACAACATGCCATGTTCGAAGTGTATACCCTCTCCCGCGCAGTGTGCGGGAGAGGGTGCGAACGACAGCGAGCGGGTGAGGGCCCGACGCAAAAAAGCCCCGCCGCGGGAGCGGCGAGGCTGCATGAAAACGAAGGAAAGTGCTCGCTATAGGATTCGAACCTATGACCTCTCGCGTGTGAAGCGAGCGCTCTGGACCAGCTGAGCTAAGCGAGCAGTATCGCGGGCCGGGGGATACCCGCGCCCGCGCCGGAGAGTGGGCTGCTTCCTGCGGGGACCTGACCCTTTGCCCTCCAGATTTTCAAAAGTACCCCGTACGGGAATCGAACCCGTGTTTTAGCCTTGAGAGGGCTATGTCCTAGGCCACTAGACGAACGGGGCGTGGCGAACCAGAGCCTTCAATTGTATCGCCCGATGGGCTTCTCGTCAACCCCTGGGGGCACGAGAGCTGCCGGGCGAACCTTCCAGAGGCGCCGCCCGGATTCGAACCGGGGGTCGAGGATTTGCAGTCCTCTGCCTTACCACTTGGCCACGGCGCCGACCGCGTCGCGCCGTCACCAGACCGGCCGCAAACGCCCCGCGAATGTATCGGACTTGCCGCTTGGCGTCAAGCCCTGCCACGCATTTGTTCCCACCGCGCGCGTTTGACAGGGCCCGCCGCGCGCGCTAGCGTCACGCGCCGGCGCACGCGTGTTTCCGTCCCGTTCCGTCCCCGACCTCGAGCCATCCACGGCGGATGAAGCTGTCTTTCCGGGCCAATGGCGCCCTGCTGGTTCTCGCCCTCGCGGCCGCCCCCGCGCGCGTCCTGGCGCAGGAGGCCGAGGCGTGGGTGCTGCCCCGCGGCCTGCTGGAGCTGAGCGGCGGCGGCCTCTTTACGCAGTACGACTCGCGCCTGGGCTACGGCGACCCGGCGTTCGGCTCGGAGTTCCTGGCCCCCCTGAGCGCGGCCACGCAGCGGGTAACAGGCGCCGCCGAGGCCCGGGTGCAGGCGGGGCTGGCGGACCTGCTGGGCGCCCCCCTGGATCCCGACTCGCTCTCGGCCGGGCGCCTGAACCTGCGCCTGGGCGCAGACGAGCGCATCGCGCCGCTCAGCGTGCGCTACGGGCTCACGAACCGGCTCACCCTCTCGATCACGGTGCCCATCGAGCGGCGCGGAACCACGGTGGTGGGCCCGTACTTCGCGGGCGCCACCCTGGGCCTGAACCCCGACGAGGCGCGCAACCGCACGGTGCTCGCGGGGTTCGATCCACGCTTCGGCGACCTGGGCGGAGGGCTGCTGCTCCCCCTGCGCGGAACGGCCGCGGCGGTGGCGCTGCAGACCCGGCTTCGCGCGCGCAGCGCCGCGGACACGCTCATCCTGCCCACGGCGCCGCTTACCGTCGCGCAGTTCCTGGCGGACGAGGAGATCGCGGCGCAGCTCACGGACGAGGAGCTGGCCGCGCTGGGGCTCGTCTCCGGCCACCGCTCGTACATGCTGGGCGACCTGCAGCTCGGGGCGCGTTTTCTCCTTCGCCGTGGGCCGGCGGGGTGGCCGTACCCGGACAGCGTCACGGGTCGGTCGCTGCGCACCAGCGTGGGCGCGCGCGTGCGCCTGCCCACGGGCCGCAGCGGCACGCGCTTCTTCACCGAGATCCCGCCCGGCGGCGGGCACCTGGGCTTTGGCGTGGACGTGCTGAACGACGTCTTCCTCTCCGACCGCTGGTACGTGAACGCGTCCGCCAGCGTGGACGTGCTCCTGCCGGCGGACGTGGAGCGGCAGGCGTTCTCCCTCGCGCGTCCCTTCCCCGCCGACAGCGCCGTGCGCACGGTGCGACGCGAGCCGGGCCAGCGCCTGGCCGTCTCCATCACCCCCCGCTGGCGGCTGACGGACGAGATCTCGTTCTCCGGCGAGTACGCGCTGCTGGCCCAGACGCGCACGAACTACACGGGCGGCGATGCCGACCTGGTGCCGTCGCCGCTGGAGTGGCGCACGGGCGGGTCGCTGCACGCGGTGGGGCTGGGTGCGCGGTACTCGTCGCTGCAGGCGTACGCGCGCGGCCGCGCGAACGTGCCCTTCGAGGTGTCGCTCACGCTGTCGCGTGCCATCGCGGGCGGCGGCGTTGCACCGGACGTGAACAGCGTCCGCCTGACGGGGCGCATCTTCATGGATCCGCGCGGGTTCCGGGCGCTGCTCCCCGGCGGCACCCCGCCCCCGGCCGACACCGCCGCGCCGCCCGCCTCCCCGCCGGCGGACACGCTGCCCGGGCAGCTGCGCCCGGACGTGGCGCCTGCCCCGCGTGTCGTGCCGCCCCAGCCGGACACGGCGGCGGCGGATTCGGCACGGCCCCAGGCGCCGCCTCCCGCTCGTCCGCAGGCGTCTGTCGGCGGCCGGCCGAACGCGTCCAGTTTCGTGGGCAGCCGCCGCTCCGCGCTCGCCGCGCGGCGTCCGAGCGTCACCGGCCAGGATCGCGGCGGGGCTTCGAACTGACGGCGAGGACCACAAAACGTCCAGAGTGATACCAAATGCCTACTTTGGTTGTGCAATTGCTTGCCGCAAGTAGGCGTAACCAGTCAAGGAGGCAACGATTTCCGGCGTGTACTCGCGCACGACTCTGGTCATGTCGCTCACAAGCGCTTCGAGCGCCGCAGGCAGGTCGGTGCTCAGGCGCTTGCGCAGGTCCTGCCAAACTCTCTCCATCGGGTTCAGCTCGGGAGAGTAGGGCGGCAGCCGGAAGAGAACGACGTTGTCCGGGATGACGAGAGAATGAGCGATGTGTGCGGGAGCACCATCGATCACCAGCACGTTCATGTGCTTGGGGAACGCGAGCGAGAACTCGTCCAGAAAGCACTGGAAGC
The DNA here is from genome assembly GCF_036280135.1 of Longimicrobium sp. Classification (GTDB taxonomy): domain Bacteria; phylum Gemmatimonadota; class Gemmatimonadetes; order Longimicrobiales; family Longimicrobiaceae; genus Longimicrobium. The sequence continues at coordinate 3,464 of NZ_DASURI010000500.1, read as the reverse complement.
AGGCAGAATCTAGCGCGGGCATCTCGTAGAAGAACGATTCTCCGGTCGCGGGCTCCGCGGCTCCGTAGAGCCAGGTGTACTCGTAGCGAGGCAGGACGAGCTGATGAGGCTTCACGCCGGGGGCGGTGATGAACCTGCGGGTGATCCCTTCGTGAAGTCCGAAGCGCGCCTCGTCCTGGACAAAGAGCCGGACGGGCAGCGGGGAGAACGCGAAGAGTGTGTCCAGGAAGCGTGTCAGGCGAGCAGGGAAGCAGGCGGCATCACTGTCGTTTTTTTGGTGCCGGGGCCGTGCACGCTTGAGCTTTGCGCCGAGCCGGTAGCGGATCAGCTTGTGCACCGTGCTGTACGGCAGTTCGACTGCGAATTCCCGCTGCAGCCACTCCTGGGCGCCGGTGTACCCGGAGAACCCGTCGTGCCGGACCCGCTCCTTGAGCGCTTCGTAAACGGGAGCACTCAGGCTCTTCTGCTCCGGCTTGGGTCCCGTGGTGCCGACGTGAAGCAGCTGGTCCAGCCCGCCTGCCTTGTAGGCATTCAGCCAGTTCTTGATGCTGTTGCGGTGCACGAGAAGGTGTTGGGCCGCCTGCTCGCGGGTCTTTACCTGGCCTGAACGGATCAGGAAGAGAAGATGGAGCCGGTTTCGGCGCTTGGCAGAATGCTCGTGCGTGAGCCTGTCCTGGAGCTCCTCCGCCGACTCTGCGATCGAAGGAAAGTCCCGCTGAGACATGGAGCCAGCCTTCCGGTTGAGGTTGGCTCCAACATGAGACAAAGTGGTCAAGCAATCAAGGTATTTGGTATGACAATCGTCCAACAGCTGTTGGATGATTGCCACTCTGGACGTTTCAGCTTTGGTGCGCTGGCCTATCAGCTCGTAATCCATGTACTCACAGCAGGTTACGATTGCCGAGCGGATACGGAGAACGCCCGCCAGCCGGCTGCGAATCCACCATCACCGCGTCAAAAGAAGGCGTCCAACGTCCGGAGTGTAAAATTGTCCAACAGCTGTTGGACAATCTTACACTCCGAACAAACATCCTGCTTCAGCCCTCCTCCGTCCCGTCCGGTTTCGTCGTCGTCAGCTCCGATTGCAGCTGCTCGGGCGAGGGCAGGCTGTCCTTGAACCGGGCGGGCAGGTCCTCCATCAACCGGTACTCGGCCACGCCGATGGGGCTGGCGATGCCGCGCACGGCGTATTCCGCCACCACCCGGTTGCGCTCCTTGCACAGCACCAGGCCGATGCTGGGCCCGTCGCCCTCCTGGCGCAGGCGGTCGTCCAGCGCGGACAGGTAGAAGTTCATCTTGCCCGCGTACTCCGGCTTGAAGGCGCCCACCTTGAGGTCCACCACCACGTAGCACTTCAGGCGGATGTGGTAGAACAGCAGGTCCAGCCGGTAGTCCTGCCCGCCCACCTCCAGCCGGTACTGGCTCCCCACGAGGGCGAACCCCACGCCCAGCTCCAGCAGGAAGTCGCGGACGTGGGCCAGGAGCGCGCGTTCCAGCTCGCGCTCCTCCACGCCGTGGTCCATCCCCGTGAAAAAGAACTTGTACGGGTCCTTGATGAGCTCCACCGCCAGGTCCGACTGCGCCGGCGGGAGCGTGCGGTGGAAGTTGGTGACCGCCTGCCCCCGGCGCTCGTACAGCCCGCTCTCCACCTGGTGCACGAGGACGTTGCGGCTCCAGCCGTGCTCCAGCGCCTGGCGCGCGTACCACACGCGCTCCTCCAGCCCATCCACCTTGTCCAGCAGCAGCGTGTTGTGGCCCCAGGGGATGTGCCCCATCACCTGCTCGACGAGGTGCTCGTCGGGATACGCTTCGGCAAACGCGCGCGTGTACATCAGGTTGGTGCGCGAGAGGCCGCGGATGTCGGGGAACTCGCGCCGCAGGTCGTCCGCCAGGCGCTCCACCACGCGGGCGCCCCACCCGGACGCCTGCTGCCGCGTGAGGATCTCGTGGCCAATCTGCCAGTACAGCGTCACCAGCTCGCGGTTGAGCGCGGCCGCCGCCCGCACCCGCGCGGAGCGGATGCGCTCGCGGACCACGTCCAGCAGCTCGCCGTACTCCGCCGCGCCGGTGTCCGCCGACGGCGGAACGACGGCGACGGCTCCTCGCTTCGGACGCGAAGGCATCTTCAGAGCTCTTTTCGGGTCGCATGCGCACCCTCCAGGACGCGGTCAGCCGCCCATGGCGGCCCGGCCCTCCACGGGGAACGTCCGGAGTGTAAATAGTCCAACAGCTGTTGGACTATTTACATCGTGGACAAATGGAACGCAAGCGTCCCAGGAAAGAGACCTACAGGAGGAAGCGCGTGGCGAGGCCCAGCAGCAGCAGGAAGCCGCACATGTCCGTGAACGCCGTGACGAAGATGGACGATGCCACGGCCGGGTCCACCCCCAGCCGCTCCAGCACAATGGGCACGAAGGCGCCGGCAAAGCCCGCCACGGCCAGGTTGGCCCACACGGCCAGCATCACCACCACGCCCAGCATGGGGTTGCCGTTCAGCACGGCGGCCACCGTGCTCACCGTGAGCCCGATGGCGAAGCCGTTGCCCAGCCCCACCAGCAGCTCCTTGCCCACCACGTTCCAGCGCCCCTCCAGGGAGTCGCGCGACAGCGACAGGCGCCGCACCGTCACGGCGAGCGCCTGCGTCCCCGTGTTGCCGCCCATGCCGGCCACGATGGGCATCCACGCGGCCAGGAACGGCAGCGAGTCGATGGTGCCCTGAAAGAGAATCACCACGAACGAGGCACCGAACGCCGTCAGCAGGTTCACGAACAGCCAGGGCAGGCGCGAGCGCACGGCGTCCCACCATCCGCCGCGCAGCTCTTCCTCGCCCGAGACGCCGACGAACTTGAGGATATCCTCCGTGGTCTCGGCCTCGATGACGTCGATGACGTCGTCGAAGGTCACACCGCCCAGCAGCCGCCCGCCCGCGTCCACCACGGGGGCGATGGTGAGGTTGTACTTGCTGACGATGCGCCCCACCTCCTCCTGGTCCGTCTCCGGCAGCAGGACGGCGATGGGCTCCTCGCGAAGCTCCCGCAGGGGCGTGCCCGGCGCGGACGTCACCAGGGCCTGCAGGGAGACGGTGCCCAGCAGCACGTCGGCCGTGTCGACGACGAACACCACGCCGTAGAACTGCTCCACCTCGTGCGCCTGCCGCCGCACCTCGTCGATGGCCTGCGCCGCCGTGAGCTCCACGGGCACCACCACCAGCTCGGTGGTCATGATGCCGCCCGCGGACTCCTCGTCGTACGCCATCAGGTCGCGGATGTCGCCCGCGTCCTCGTGCGGCAGGGCGGCCAGCACGCGGTCCCGGTCCTCCGGGTCCAGCTCCGCGATCATGTCGGCCGCGTCGTCGTCCGAGAGCTCGGCCACGACGGCGGCGATCTGCTCCGGCTCCAGCGCGGCCAGCGACTCCTCGGGGTGCTCCTCCGGCTCCATCTCCGCCAGGGCCTCGGCGGCCAGGG
>NZ_DASURI010000499.1:0-9993 GCF_036280135.1 Longimicrobium sp. | reverse complement strand
GGCGCCGGAGCACCGCTTTTCCGTGGCCGTCGCCGCCACGATGGTGACGCTGTTCGTGGTGGGGGCGCTGCGCAGCGCCGTGACGCTGCTGCGGTGGTGGAAGGCGGGGCTGGAGATGCTGGCCGTGGGCGCCGCCGCGGCGGCCGTGGCCTACGGCGTGGGATACCTGCTGGCGGACGTGGGCTGAGCGCCCGCGCCGCGAACCTGTACGATTTGACCGGGCGTGAGGACACGACGATGAGCGAGAGCATCCGGATCCTGCTGGTGGACGACCACCCGGTGCTGCGCAGCGGCCTGGAGGCCCTGCTGAGCCTGGAAGACGGCCTGCAGGTGGTCGGACAGGCGTCCAGCGGCGAGGAGGGCGTGGAAAAGGCCCGGCTGCTGCGCCCCGACGTGGTGGTGATGGACCTGGCCATGCCGGGCATGGACGGCCTGGAGGCCACGCGGCAGATCGCCGCGCAGGGGCTGGGCGCCCGTGTGCTGGTGCTCACGTCGCAGGCGGAGGAGGAGTTCCTGCTCCCCGTGCTGGAGGCGGGCGGCAGCGGCTTCGTGCGCAAGACCAGCGCGGACGAGGACCTCATCCACGCCATCCGCACGGTGGCGCGCAACGAGGTGTTCCTGTACCCCAGCGCCACGCGCCTGCTGCTGCGCCAGTACCGCCAGGCGGAGGAAAAGGGCGCCGCCAGCCCCATCGAAAAGCTCAGCGACCGCGAGCGCGAGGTGCTGGCCCTCACGGCGGAGGGCTACAGCAGCGCGGAGATCGGCAAGAAGCTGTTCCTGTCGCCCAAGACGGTGGACACCTACCGCGCTCGCCTCATGCAGAAGCTGGGGCTGAGCCACCGTAGCGAGCTCGTGCGCCTGGCCCTGCAGACTGGGCTGCTCAAGCCCGTCTGAGCGCCGATGGGCCGGGTCCGTCTCCGGTCCGTCCATCCGATCACGACGACCTCTTCCGGCATCGTCCGGGAGAGGTCGTTGTCGTTGCGCGCAAAAGGCCGGGCCGCGGATCGAAGGACCAGCGGAGGTGCATGGGAAAGGCAGAGCGGGCCCGCGTCGCCCCAGCCCCGGCGAATGAATTCGCGGCTCTGAAACCGCAATGTCGGCCTTCGCCGACAGCTCCTGCCGCGCGCCGTCGCGGTGCACCATCGTCGGATTCCTGCCGTCCGGGAGCGCCGCCCTCGCGCACAAACCCGGAGATCGAGAGCGGTTGAAGCCCTGTTCGCACCGCGCGTCAGCGCGAGACAGGGCTTATGGCAGTCCCAGCGGCGGGTTTACCCGCTCAGGCTGGGTCCCGGCGTCGGGCACGTCCCCGGGATTTGTATCCACCCGAGAAAACCGGCCGCTTCCTGACGGAAGGCGGCCGGTGTGCGTTGATCCAGGATCTGCCTGGCGGATCAGCTGCCGCAGACGTGGTCGGCGGGGTAGAGCTTCCAGTCGGCCGCGTCCTGCGGGTTGTAGCACACCTTGTAGGTCGTGGACTGGTCGTACCAGCTGATCTCCTTCATCGTCTGGGGATGCACGGCGCCCCTGGCGTCCACCCATGCGAACGTGAGGGTGTGGCCCTCCTGGTTCTCCTCGCCGTCCCACCACTCCACGGGCGTGGCCACGAAGCCCACGGCCTGCGTCTCCTCCGTGAGCCGCTTGCTGCGCGCGGCCTCGCCGCGCATCACGAAGATCACGATGGCGGCGGTGATCACGCCCACCAGCCCCAGCACGGTCAGGTAGTTCTTCATCGTTGCGTCGTCTGCTTTGGTTCGGTGGATCAGAGTCAGTCGCGGGACTCGGTCATCATCACGCGCGCGCCGTCGATGTCGTCCCGCACGGCCTTGGCGAGCGCGGGCTCGCGCTGCTCGGCGTCGCGCAGCAGGGACTGCACGGCATCCAGCGACTCGCGCCCGGCGGCGGCCTTCGTTGCGTCCGGCAGCGTGAACCCGACGGTGGTAAAGACCATCATCGTCTTGCGCTCCTCGCGGCCCAGCAGCCCGCGCTCCGCCATCCCCGCCTTGATGCGGCCCAGCACGTGCGCCGGCACGTCCATCACCTCCCCGCCGATGAACGCCTCCAGCAGCTTCTGCAGCTCCGGCGACGTGCGCGCGGCGTCCACGACGATGGACTCCAGCGAGTGCGCGGGAAACGGCGACGCGCCCGTGCCGGGGACCACGTGCAGCTTTTGCGTCTTGATCAGGCCAAAGAGCGCCTTGCCCTGGCGCAGCTCCAGCCGGATGGCGCCGGCGCGGTGCGCGGCCCACACGGCGGCGCCCACGGCCGCGCTCATCAGCTTCTCGGAGTTGACCTTGATGCCGCTGGTGAGGACTTCTTCCTTGCTGCCGAGCATCCCGGCCTCCGGGGTGAACCGGTCGCCGAACAGCACGACGAGCTCGCTGGGGGCAAACGTGATGGTCGCGGGTGCGGATACGTCGGTCACGTGCGGCTCCTGCGTTGGGGCGGTGTGGATGGGTGGATCGGTGCTGCGTGGGACCCTGCTGGTCGTCGCTTTCCGTTCGCCGTTTCTCGCCCGTGCTGTCATTCTGAGCGACCGAGGCGCCGGCCGGGTCCGTCCCTGTCTCGATGCGTCGGCGCCGACCGAGCGAAGAATCTGGTTGCCGGAGTGCACGGTCCCGCCCGCGCGCTGAGTTCGCGCGCTGAGTTCGCGCGCTGAGTTCGCGCGCGAGGGCTCCGCGCACGGGCGAGGACTGCGCGCGGCGCGACCAGATTCTTCACTCGGCGCCATCCGTCACGGGATGGATCGCGACGGCGCCTCCTTCAGAATGACAGCGGGGGACGGATCCTGTTGTCGCTGTTTCTGGTCCGCCTTTTCGCCCGACAGCACGGGACGGATCGCGCGACGCGTTTTCGTTCCTACAGAACGCCTGCTACTCGGGCTGGGCGCCGGTCTCGGTGATGCGGCCCTCCACCTGCGGCGCGATGGCCTCGCCGCGGGCGTAGGCGGCGCTCAGCGCATCGAACGCCATCAGCCGGACGTCGGGGCCGGGCGGCACGCTCAGTACGGCGCGGTTGTGGAACGTGTACCCGTCGCCGCCGCCGAACAGGTAGTCGGGCACGGCCACCACGTAGACGCGCGTGTCGTTCAGCGGCTCGTACGCGTCCCCGCGGCGGATCTCCACCGACGTCACGCGCTGGCCCACCGGGCGCGAGCGATCGAATGTAAAACGCAGGCCCGACACCTGGAGAAACCGCCCCTCGCCGCGCCCGCCGGACACGCCGCGCTCCAGCACCGTCTCCTTGAGGTCGCGGCCCGTGAGCCACACCAGCGCCACGCGCGTGGGAAAGCCGAACGTGCGCGCCAGGTGCTCCCAGCGGATGTCGCCCGTCACCACGTCGTCGATGCGGATGGCGCCGCCGTTGAGCACGGCCACGTCCGCGGGCACGGTGGGGTACGCCGTGCGCATCACGTCCGCCAGGTAGTTGCCCCAGGCGCTCTCCACGTTGCGGACGACCTCCTCGCTGGCGTCCATGCGCGTGCTGGCGCGGCCGATGACCTGGTCGTAGAAGGGCACCTTCTCGCGCATGCGCGCCGCCCACTTCTGCTCGACGTCGCGCCGGTACGCGGGATCCACGGCGACGCTCTCGTTCAGCACCACGCTGTCGGCGCGCAGGGCCGGCTGGCCACCGCTGCGGCCGATGACCACCTGCCAGATGCGGCGCGCGTTGCTGTCGCCCTTGGTGATGGCGGCCGTGCTGTCCGTGAGCGGGTGGTGGATGAGAAAGTGCTCGTGCCCGCCCGCGATCCACAGGAACTTGGGATGCGACGCGCGCAGCCGGCTGATGGCCCGGTCCGCGCCCAGGTCCAGGTGCGTGAGCCCCACGATGGCGTCCACGCCCTGGGCCTCGAGCGCCTGGATCTGCCGCTCGGCGAGGGCGACGAACGCCGTGTCCCACTGCGCGTAGTCGCGGGGCGAGTCCAGGAACGTGAGCGTAAAGATGCCGATGCGCATCCCGTTGCTCACGATGACCGTGTCCGTGCCCAGGGCGCGGTCCGCGGCGGCGTTGCCCGTGTTGAGGCGGACGTTGGCGGCCAGCCAGGGAAAGCGCGACTGGACGATGGCGTTGGCGAGCATCTCCGGCCGCCGCTCGTCGAACTCGTGGTTGCCGGCCACGGCGATCATCGGCGCGCGCGCGTGCACGAAGTTGAGCGCGTCGATCATCTGCTGGCCCGCGAAGTAGCGGCTTTCCAGCGACGGGGCGATGAAGTCGCCGGCGTGCAGCACGCGCACCGGCACACCCGTGGCGCGGCGCGCGCGGTCCACGACGGTCACCACGCGGCCCAGCCCGCCCGCGGCGCCGTTCTCCACGGCGTCCACGCGGTAGACGTCGTTCACCTGCACGAACGCGGCGGCGGGGCGAAAGTCCTGCGCCCGCGCGGGGAGCGCGGCCAGCAGCAGCGCGTACGCGGCCAGGCGCGGCCGTACGAGGCGGCGAAGGGTCGTCATGGTGAATTCCGCAATTTCGGTGGAGGACCGCGCGGCTGATCCCGTCAGCCGTAGCAGTGCCGACGCGGCGGGGAGAGAATACGGAAGCCCGCGCGGAAACACAAGATATCCGCGGGGTACGGCGGGGATAGAGGCGCCGACAGCAACCCGATGTCGAGGGGCAGAAAACCCGTCGCTGCGCGACGGGGGGCCCTCTCCCCCGACCGCCTTTTTGCTCGTTCCTCGCAACGGCGGGCGACCCCTTCCCCAACTTCGGGGGAGGGGTTGGCGAGAGGGCGAGTGATTGCTCTCCGGCAGGCGATACGCCGGGTTTGTCTTCCTGAGGGGCCCTCGCGACTTCAATAGCGCTGGATGCGTACGGCCCCGAAGGATCTTGCCTGCCCTCGCACAACGGCCGCGATTCAGCCGGATGCCGGCCGGGCGAGTCCGCGCGGTGAAGGCGGCGCATTGCCTGGGCGGGAAGATCCTTCGGTCGGCGCCAGGGAACTGTGCGCGGGACGGATCGAGCGGGGCCTCCCTCAGGAAATCAAAGCGGCTGATGCCAATCTGTTCTCCCCCTCCCCCGCGAAGCGGGGGCAGGGGGCCGGGGGGAGGGGGCCCTCCGCGGGCGAGACACACTCCGCTCATCCGCACATCCCAGCGCCCCTACTCCGCCGGCATCCCCCAGCGCAGCTCCCACTCGCAGAAGGCGTCGCCCTCCAGCGAGCAGCGCACGTGGCGCACGGTGGCATCCACGCCGCCGGCCAGCTGCACGGCGTGCAGCAGCCCGCCCGTCTGCCGGCGGCAGAACGTCGCGTGGCCGGGATCGAAGCCCACCAGGCGCAGCACGGCGCGCCCCGCATCCTCCTCCACCACTTCCTGGTTGCCCGGCTGGTAGAACAGCCGGAACAGCGACACGCGCTGCAGCAGGAACTCCGCGGGCGACTTCTTTCGCAGGATGCCGCTGTAGTGCTCCACGCCCGCGCTGGCGATGGAGAACGCGCCCGACCGCTCCGGCCAGTCCGGGTGCTCCGCGCCGATCTCGGCGTCCACGGCGCGCCACAGCGACAGCAGCAGCTCGTGCGGCACCTCGTCCGTGGCCGCGGCGGACCGGATGCGCGCCAGGTCGTCCGCGGGCACGCGCTCCAGCACGCGCGCCACGCCCTCCTCGCCCGCGAGCGAGCGCACGAACGCCAGCGTGCTGCGCAGGGTGGAGCCCTTGGCGTACTGCGCGGCGAGAATGGTCTGCGTCATGTCGGCGATCGGGTTTCGTCTTCGGCGCGGCGCGGCACGTACGTCATCGGCCCATCGGGGCTCGTCAGGGCCGCGCCGCGCCGGGCGGATGCGCGACCACGAAGTACACGGTGCGGCCCTGGCCGTCGGAGTGGGTCGCAAGGCGCACGGGGTGACCGTCCAGCCAGCGCTCGTCGGACGGCTGGTAGCCCGCGGGATAAGGCCGTCCCGTGGCGCCGTCGATCAGCCACGTGGTAAAGATCCAGCCGTCGTCGTCCCGGTAGAAGTCGCCCAGCGTGTGGCCGGACACCACGTCCGGCGGCAGGTCCAGGCTGACGGTGTCGCCCCGGACGCGGAGAAAGGTGCCGTCCTCCGTGCGCGTGAGCCTCGGTGGTGCGGGGATGCCGTGCCCCGCGTGCGCCCGCGCGTCGCGGTGGCGCAGGTAGGCGAACGGCGCGCCGGGCGTGCTGCCGCGCGCGTTCTCAAAGCTGTTCAGCAGGCGGCGGACGACGACGGGGCGGTCGGGATCGTGCTCCAGCCGGCCGTCACGGTAGCGCATCCACTGGCCCACGAAGTACATCCCCTCGCCCCGGCGCGGCTCCGACAGCTCCTGCCAGCGCGTGGCGATGAGCCGGCAGTCGCCGCCGGCGGCCGGGCGCACGAACGACCCGTCCGGCTCGAAGTCGCGCACGGCGATGCGCATCGGCGCCCGCGCCAGGTCGCGCCCGTCGAAGATCCGCAGCTCGTAATAGCGGATGCCCAGGCCGTTGCTCATGTCCTGCCACTCGGCCACGATCGTCTCCGCGTGCCCGTCGCCGTCCAGGTCGCCCGTGAGCGCACGGAGGGACTGGGGGCTGCCGGACATGCTGTGGTCCGACGGCCACTCGTGCACCACGCGGCCGTTCTCCTCCAGCCGCACGGTGATGATCGTGTCGCCCGTGCACGAGCAGGCGCGGCGGCCGTTGGGCAGGGTGACGCACTCCGCCCGGACGCAGCCGGGCACCTGCGTCCCCACCGAGGTGTCGGAGACGGCCAGCGCCGGGTTGCGGCCCTGCGTGCACGGGACGTCCGTGCGCCACGCGCCGGCGGATGCGGTCCGCTGCGCGTGCGCGGCGCCCGGCGCGGCGAGGGAAAGCGCGGCGAGCACGAGGATCAAGGCGAGCGGGGAGAATCGGCGGATCATTGTCGGGCGGCGTTCGAGGTGGACGATGAACCCCCTGCGAATCTGCGCGCCCGGGTACCCGTCCGCCTGCGGGAAAGGTCCGGATCGGCTGATCAGGACCCAGCACGAAGGATGGATCCTGCTGATCGCGGAGCGCCCCCCATCCCCGACCCTTCCCCCATAAACTGCATGGGGGAAGGGAGAAAGACAGTCGTGCACCGTGGCTGGGACCCAGCAGCGCCCCCTCCGGGCTCGTAAAACTCGCCCACCTCCCCCAAAACCCCTGGGGGAGGTTGAACGGCATCTCGCGCGACGCCCTTCTCCCCTCTCCGCGAGCAACGAGCAGAGAGGGGCCGGGGGAGGGGCGAGCCGCTGCCGGCGAGAGCCACGCCTCTCCTCCCCGACCCTTTCCTACGCAGTCGCCGCCATGACCGGCTCCAGCACCGCCAACGCTCGCCGGTCGGGCTTGCCGCTGCCCAGGCGCGGGATCTCGGGGACGATGAACACCGCCCTGGGCACCTTGTAGCCCGCCAGCCGCTGGCGCGCGAACGCGACGACATCCGCCTCCGCCAGCAGCGAATCCGCCCGCGCGACGATGAAGGCGCGGCCCACCTCGCCCCACCTCTCGTCCGGCACGCCGACGACGACGGCCTCCGCCACGCCGGGGCAATCCGCCAGCGCCGCCTCCACCTCCGCCGGAAAGACGTTCTCGCCGCCCGAGATGTACATCTCCTTGCGCCGCCCGCAGATGCGGTACGCGCCATCCGCGTCGCGCATGGCCAGGTCCCCCGTGCGCAGCCAGCCGTCCGCCGTGAACGTCTCCGCCGTCTGCGCCGGGTTGCGCAGGTATCCGCTGAACACCTGCGGGCCGCGCAGCAGGAGCTCACCCGGCTCGCCGACATCCGCCTCGCGGCCGTCGCCGGCGTCCAGGCGCATCCCCAGGTACGTCACGGGCCAGCCCACGCAGCCCGGCCGCGCGACGGCCTCGTCGTCCGGGATGGCGAAGCAGTTGGGCCCGCACTCCGTCAGCCCGTAGCCCTCGCGAAAGGTGTAGCCCGCCCCGCGCACCCGCGCCGCCAGCGCTGACGGACAGGGCGCGCCCCCGCTGACGAAGCGGCGCAGGCGCGGCAGGGGCTGGCCCCACAGGGGCGACTCGGCGAGCATCAGCAGCTGCGTGGGAACGGTGAGCGCCATGGTGCAGCCCTCCTCGTCCATCATCCGCAGGAAGTCGTCGGCATCGAACGCGTCCACGAGCACGATGGTGCCGCCGCGCTGCCACAGCGGCGTGGCAAAGACGTTCCATCCGCCCGTGTGAAAGAGCGGCGTGCTCACGGGCGCCACGTCGTCCGGGCCCAGCTCCCACGCCGTCGTCGTCGCCACGGCGTTCCAGAAGATCTGCCGATGCGGAAGCACCGCGCCCTTGGGCCGCCCCGTGCTGCCGGACGTGTAGAGGATGAGTGCCGCATCGTCCCCCTCCATCTCCACGTCGTCCGGGGAGACGTCGGCGGATGCGAGGAGCGACGGCGCGTCGTCGTCCAGGTCGATCCACGGCGCGTCGGCAGATTCCGCCCGGGCGCGAAAGCGGGCCTCGCCGATGAGCAGGTCGGGGCGCGCGTCGGCCAGGACGGGGGCCAGCTCGGCGGCGGAGAGACGCCAGTTGAGCGGCAGCAGCGCCGCGCCGATGCGCCCGCAGGCGTAGAAGAGCGCCGGCACGTCCGCGCGGTTGCCGGCCAGCACGGCCACGATCCCGCCCCGGCCGATGCCCCGCGCCCGCAGCACGCCCGCCCAGCGGTCCGCCGCCGCGTCGAACTGCGCGTAGCTCCAGCGCTCGCCGCGCGCACGGTCCACGAGCGCCGTGCGGTGCGGGGCCATCCGCCGCCAGAAGCGCAGCGGGTCCGGCCGGCGGGGAAACGGCAGCGGATGCGTCATGGGCGCGTGTGCTCCAGGAAAAAGCGCATCATCTCGCGGCTGGCGTCGGGGCCGCGCGCGTCGGTGTAGGTGCCTTCGGCGCTGCCGCCGGACCACGCGTGGCCCAGCCCCTCCACCATCCACAGCTCCGCCAGGGGGCCGTACCTGTCGCGCGTGTAGCCCAGCCCGCCCTCCGTGGAATCGCCGCGCAGGAAGTCCCTGGCGCCCGCCGCCACGGCCCATTGGCTCGCCAGCCGCCGCCCGTTCTCGGGGACGACGACGACGTCCGCCGCGCCGTGGAAGACGATCATGGGGATGGACTCGCGGCCGCTCGCCCGCAGCAGTGCCCGCGCGGAGTCCGTGAGCGCCGCGTCCCGCGCGGGCCCGTTCCGCATCACGCCGAGGGCCGTCGCCACGTCGCCCGCGGCGCGCCAGGGGATGCCGCTGTGCACGCCCACGGCCGCGAACAGCTGCGGATACGCGGCGGCCGTGTTGACCGCCATGGCGCCGCCCGCGCTCACGCCGCCGATGTAGACGCGCGACGGGTCGACGGCGTGGCTCGCCATCACCTCGCGCGTGATGCCGGCGATGAGGGCGGGCTCGCCGGCGTCGGCGGCCTGGTGCGCGCGGTCGAACCACGTCCAGCACTTTTGCGGATTGTGCTCCGCCAGCTGCTCGGGATAGGCGACGAGGGCGCCGGCGCGCTGCGCGTGCTCGTTGAAGCGCGTGCCCCGCGCGAAGTCGTCGGGGTCCTGCGTGCAGCCGTGCAGCATCACCACCAGCGGCGCGGGTCGCGACGCGTCGTATCCGGCGGGGACGTACAGCCGGTAGCGGCGCGTGCCCACGGGCCCCGTGAACGTGTGCCACTCCCACGCGGCCGGGGCGGATGCGCCGGGCGCGGGTCCGTCGGCCGGCGCGGGCGCGGCGCCGGTCGGGGCGCAGGCGCCGGCGGCGAGGGTGGATGCCATCGTCAGCGTGTGCAGCGTGCGGGTGATTCGGTTCATCGCGCGTTCGGGCTTCCGGTCGAAAGAGCGTCAGGTCAGCGAGGCCAGGCGGCGGTGCGACGTCGTGCGCAGATCTCGCCGGCAACGGAGTCCCGCATCGTGCGAAGAGGCGGAGATTGCGCAGGCAGCGAAGTTCCGCATCGTGCGAAGGAGCGGAGATTTCGCTGGCAGCGAAGTCCGCATCGTGTGGAAAAGCGGAGCTCTCGCCGGCAGCGGCCCGCCCCTCCCCCGGCCCCTCCCCGCTCGTTCCTCGCGGAGA
>NZ_DASURI010000498.1:0-13885 GCF_036280135.1 Longimicrobium sp. | reverse complement strand
AGGGGACGGGTCCAGCGGCGGCGGGGGATGTCGCTGAAGCCGTGGCGGCGGTACAGGTGCTCCGCGCGGGCGTGGCTCGTCTCCACCTCCAGCTCCATCGTCAGGCACCCGGCCGCGCCCGCGGTGGCGATGGCCCGGGCCAGCAGCTCGTTGCCGATGCCGTGCTCCCGCAGCGAGGGCGCCACGTACAGCTCGTCCAGCCACGCCACCTGCCCGCCGCGCTCCACCGTCCACGTGTAGGTGACGCACGCCACGGCCACGGCGCGCCCGTCCCGCACGGCCAGCAGCAGAAAGCCGCGGTCCGGCACGCGCAGCAGGCCGTCCGCGGCGAACTCCAGGTCCGCCCGGGCGATGGGGATGTCGTGCTCCGCCAGCTGCGCGGCCAGCAGGTCCGTCACCTCGTCCAGGTCCGCCGGCGTGGCGGGACGAAACTCCACTCCCTCGATCATCTGCCCGGCCTCTCTCGTTCTCAGCGAAGGGGGACGCGGATGGCCATGAGGCCGGGCGCGAGGGTGATGCGCGGCGGGTCGCCGCCGCCGCGGTGCAGCAGGCGCACGGCGCCGCGCCCGGCCACGATGCCGATGAGCGCGCCGGCGGCCACGTCGCTGGCCCAGTGCTTGTCGTCGTAGACCCGGCTCCACGCCACGGCCGTGGCGCCGCCGTACGCCAGCACCGTCACCCACTGCGTCCGCGCCTCTTCCGCCACGGCGGACGCGACGGAGAACGCCACCGTGGCGTGCCCGGACGGGAACGACTGCCAGCGGTTGCGTCCGTCCAACGGCTGAAAGCGATGCGGATCGTCCGTCTCGCCGGGCCGCTCGCGCCCCACCGCGTACTTGAGCGCGCCGTTCAGCACGCCGCCGGCCGCGAGCCCCGCGCCCACGTGCAGCGCCGCGTCGGACCATTCGCCGCGGCCCGTGAGCGCGCCCGCGGCCCAGGTGCCGCCCAGGAGGACGACGGCGTACTGCGGCCGTCCCCCGTGGTTCAGCGCGTCCGTCAGCCCGGCCAGGTCACGACCGCCGCCGTCCGGCACGGCGGACTCGATCGTCCGGTCCAGCAGCAGCGCGCCGATGAAGAGGCCCGCGCCCGCCGCCGCCTCCCGTCCCGAAACCACGCTCCGCTCCTGCGCCGCCGCCGGAACGCCGAATCCGGTCATCACCAGAAACAGGATGACGGACGTCACGCGTGGACGACGGCGCGCGGCAGGGGATGGGGTACGCTGCTGCCTCTGCTCCCTCTGCGTGAGAAAGCCATCGTTGCCGTTGCTCACCGAGATCCGATGCGTCCGCGGGTGGATTTTCGCGAAGTCTATCCCCCGCGCGGACGCCCGGCCAGCCCCGCGCGACCGTTGCCGCGACGGGCCCGGCGCGGCAGATTGCGAACGAAACCGGAGCCGCGGCGGCTGCGTAGCGTGGGCGGGATCCACCCAGCGCAGACACGGACGCGGCGGGCGCGGCACGGCGGTTGCCGCCCATCCCGCCGGTTCACCCAAGGCGAGGCCACCGATGCACGACACGCTCCGCGACCGCATTCTCCGCGGCCTGGACGCACTGCCCGACGCGCAGCAGTACCAGGTGCTCGACTACGTAGAGTTCCTGGCCAGCAAGTACAACCGCGACGTGCGCCGCACGGGCGCGCGCTTTGGCGACCTGCTGGAGGACAAGATGCGCATGCAGGGCGTGGCGCTGGAAACCATCCGCGGCACCATGGGCGTGGTGGGCACGGCCAGCCGGTGGATGTCGGGCCTGACGGAGGCCGGGCGCACCGTGCTCAAGGAGGTGGAGAACGTGGTGATGCCGCGCGAGCCCGGCGGCACCCCGCAGCTTCCGCCGCCCTCGCGCCAGCCCGACGGCGATCCGAGCTCCGGCCCGTCCTGACGGGCCGCAACCCCAACGGAAGACTGCCCGTGCACTACAGCGACGACGAAGATGACCTGGTGGGCCCCCGGCGGGGCGGCGCCTCGCGCTCCCGCGACAACGCGCCGGACGGCGACGACGACCTCGTGGGCCCGCGCCGGGGCCCCCGCGCCGCGTCCGCCCGCGACGCGGCCGACGCGGACGACGACGAGCTGGTGGGTCACCGTCGCGGCGCCCGGCGTCGCTCCATCCTGGACGACGACGAGGAGCCGGCGCCCCGGCCGGCCCCGCGCCGGCGCCGCGGCGGCCACCGCGACGCGGGCCTGTCGCGCGAGTCGCTGATGGGCATCGTGCGCGACGTCCCCAGCTTCATCAAGCTGTTCGGGCGGCTGGCCACGGACCCGCGGGTGAGCAAGGTCGACAAGGCCATCGTGGCGGCCGTCGTGGTGTACCTCGTCTCGCCCGTGGACCTGGTGCCGGACTGGGTGGTGCCCGTGGTGGGGCAGATCGAGGACGTGTACCTGCTGGCCCTGGCCCTGAGCCGCCTGGTGAACAACGCCGGCGTGGACGTGCTGATGGACCACTGGCAGGGCGACCCCGCGTCGCTGGAGGCCGCCCTGGCGGCCCTGGACCGCGCCGGCAGCGTGCTCCCCGGCCCCATCCAGGCCCTCCTCGGCGCCCGCCGCTGACGCGGTCCGCTGGATGACGAACCGCCGCCCGGCGCAGGTGCCGGGCGGCGGTTTTCTGTCGCCCCCCCCCGGACGCTCAGGAACCCGGCGGGAGCGCGTAGCGGGTCACCGTGCCCTCCGCGCCGACCTCCAGCACCGTGTTCACCATGTCGAGCGCCGCGCCGCAGATCTCCGCCAGGGCGGCCGCGAAGAGCGCCATCTGCCGTTCACGCCGCACGTTCGGCAGGATGGCGACGACGCCGGGGTGAACGTCCGTCCGGCTGATCATCGGCCGAAAGTCCTTCCAGTTGTTCGTTACGAACGTCAGGTCCTCAGCCAGGATGCGGCCCAGCAGCTGGGGATCGGAATCCGACCCCCATCCGCGCTGCGTCACGTGGTACGCGTTGAAGCCATGCTCCCGCGCCACGTCGAGCAGCCCGGGAGACAGGCACTCGTCTACGAGGAATTGGATCACGCCCGGCCACCCGTCCGCTCACTGCTGCGTGGACGAGAGGGGCGGCCCGGCGCGCCACGGCGCCTGACGCCGCGGCCCGCGCCGGGGGTGAAGCTGGGCGAACAGCAGCGCCGCGTCGAGCGACTCGCGGGTGATCGCGGGATAGTCCTCGAGCAGCTCCTCGCGCGACGCGCCCTGGGCCGTCAGGTCGGAGAGCACGTAGACGGGCACGCGCGTCCCGCGGACCACCGGCTCGCCCGCGCGCACGTCGGGGCGGATGGACACGTGCCGGCGCGCGCGCCACACCTTGGCAAGGCGCTCCCGCACCGTCGTTACCGCGTCCGTGAGCGAGACGCGAACGGGCCCGATGTCCACGTAGCCCAAGCGGTGCGCCTGGGGAAGCCGCTGCCGCAGCACCCGGTACACGGTTTCGCGCGCGGACGCGGTGAGCGTCCCGGCCACGTCGCGCCGGACGCGCAGGTACACGAGCTCGGGGTAGCCGAGCAGCCGCGGGGGCTCACCGCCGCCGGGGGAGGGCAGGATCAGCACCTCCTTGCGGTCGATGGCCTGGTCGATGGTCTTGCGCGATAGCTCCGTCACGAAAGCCGCCTCCACCGGGGATACGCCCGTTGTGCCCGTTGCGCGACCGTATCTGTTTTGCTCTCTCATGATTGTTTCCTCAGATTGAGGAATGAACGTAACGCCCTTCCGCTCCTCGATCAACCCCCGTGTCGTTCCTCCTGTCCCCGGCCGGCGGGCGGCGGTAGATTCCGGCGGACGGTCGTTCCTCTCCTCCTCGCGCCCCCGGTCCATGCCTTACGAATCGCTCCCGGTGGTGCACGCGGTCAAAGGCGTGCTGGCGCGCTCCGGCAACCCCGACGAGGCGATCACGGGCGTGCTGGAGGCCATCGGCGACAGCATGGGCTGGCTGGTGGGCGGGTTCTGGGTGCCGGAGGGGCACGACGGCTCGCTGCGCGCGCGGTGCGTGTGGGCGGCCCGCATCCACAAGCGCACGGGCTTTGCCGACGAGACGCGCAGGATGCTGCTGCGCCCCGGCACGGGCCTGCCCGGCCAGGTGTGGACGGCCCGGGCGCCCGTGTGGATCGAGGACGTGGGCGAGGACCCGCACTTCATCCGCGCGACGGCCGTGCGCACGGAGGGGCTGCACGCCGCGGTGGCGTTCCCCGTGCGGCACGAGGGGCGCATGCTGGGCGTGCTGGAGTTCTTTACGGACGTGCTGCGCGCGCCCGTGGACGCCCTGCTTCCCGTCTTCGACGCCATCGGCCGCGAGATCGGCGCGTTCATCGTGCGGCAGCACGGGTGGAGCCCGGCGCCGCCCGCGGACGGGGAGCGCGGATGATTCGCATCCGCCGTTGACAGGCGGGGCGGGGGCGCGATAACTTCCGCCATGGAACCACCAAAGACCGCTCGAGCAACCGAGACGCCCGCCGTCCTCCTCCCCCTTTGCCGGGGAGCGTGGGACCGGCGGGCTCGCCGCATTCTGGAGGCCCGATGAACCGTCCGGACGCGCCCAACGCCCGTTTCGTGGGCGAGGGGCTTACCTTTGACGACGTGCTGCTGATTCCCCGCCGCTCGGCGGTGCTGCCCACCGGCACGGACCTGCGCACGCGCCTGACCAACGCCATCGAGCTGGCCATCCCGCTCGTTTCGGCGGCCATGGACACCGTCACCGAGAGCCGGATGGCGATCACCATGGCGCGCGAGGGCGGGCTGGGCATCATCCACAAGAACATGTCCATCGACCGCCAGGCCGAGGAGGTGGACCGGGTAAAGCGGTCGGAGAGCGGGATGATCGCCAAGCCGTTCACCATCCGCCCGGACCAGACCCTGGCCGACGTGCTGCGGCTGATGGAGCGCTCCAGCGTGAGCGGCATCCCGGTCGTGGACGAGGGCGGGCGGCTGGTGGGCATCATCACCAACCGCGACCTGCAGTTCGAGACGGATCGCTCGCGCCCCGTGCACGAGGTGATGACGGGCGGCGACCGGCTGGTGACGACGCCCGTGGGCACGTCCATGGAAGAGGCGCGGCAGATCCTGCACCGCCACCGCATCGAGAAGCTCCCCGTGGTGGACGAGAGCGGCGGCCTGCGGGGGCTGATGACGGTCAAGGACATCCGCAAGCGGCAGCAGTTCCCCAACGCCTGCAAGGACGAGCGCGGCCGGCTGCGCGTGGGCGCGGCCATCGGCGCCTCGGCCAAGGACGTGGACCGCGCGCGGGCCCTGCTGGAGGCCGGTGTGGACGTGCTGATCGTGGACACGGCGCACGGCCACTCCGAGGGCGTGCTGGACGCCGTGGCGCGCATTCGCGAGGCGTTCCCCGACGCGCAGCTCATCGGCGGCAACGTGGCCACCAGGGGTGGCGCCGAGGCGCTGGTGGAGCGGGGCGTGGACGCGGTCAAGGTGGGCGTGGGCCCCGGCTCCATCTGCACCACGCGCGTGGTGGCGGGCATCGGCGTGCCGCAGCTCACGGCGGTGATGGACGCGGTGGAAGGCGCCGCCGGCCGCGTGCCGGTGATCGCCGACGGCGGCATCAAGTACAGCGGCGACATCGTCAAGGCGCTGGCGGCCGGCGCGCACTCGGTGATGATGGGCAGCATGCTGGCCGGCACGGAGGAGAGCCCGGGCGAGAGCTTCCTCCTGGAGGGCCGCCGCTTCAAGACGGTGCGGGGGATGGGCTCGCTGGGCGCCATGAGCGAGGGCTCGGCGGACCGCTACTTCCAGGAGGGGAGCGACGCGCGCAAGTTCGTGCCCGAGGGGATCGAGGGGCGCGTGCCGTACAAGGGCCCCGCGTCGGACACGATCTACCAGCTGACGGGCGGCCTGCGCAGCGGCATGGGCTACCTGGGATGCCCGGACGTGGAGACGCTGCGCCGCGATCCGCAGTTCATGCGCATCACGGGCGCGGGCCTGCGCGAGAGCCATCCGCACGACGTGACGATCACCCGCGAGGCGCCGAACTACCACTCTTGAACGGCAGTGCGAGAGTGCGAAAGTGCGAAAGTAACTGCGTTGGGGTACGTCGATCGCCCTCCCCCGGAATCGGGGGAGGGCGATTCTCGTCCAGCCGGAGCGACTGAAGTCGCCGCAACGACAGCGGAAAACCTCGCAAACTGCGCGAGGCTTCAACTGCTGAAAGGGCGCTCCGGTGCACGTGTGTTGGCCTTCCCTGGGGCAGTCCGCGAAGGCGGACTTCGTGCCTTTCCAGCGGCGAATTCATTCGCTCCTGGACGGCGCGATGCCTGTTCCGGTGTACCGGACGCGGCGCGCGGCAGGAGCCGTCGGCGAAGGCCGACATCACGCTTTCCGTGCCGCGAATTCATTCGCCGGGGCTGGGTGCTGGCCACGGTTGCCCTCCCACCCGCCCGTGCACGGACCGACTTCGCACTCCCGCACTCCCGCACTCCCGCACTCCCGCACTTTCGCACTTTCGCACTTTCGCACTCACGTGCCCCTCCCAGGGCCTGCCCCTTGCAATTCCGGCCCGCCAGGATTCACTTCCACCCTGGATGGAGATTGCACGAATGGACAACAAGGGCGCGTCTCCCCTCAAGATCATCCTGATCGTGGCGGCGGTGCTCGTCGCCATCGTGTTCGCCTTCTTCGGACAGCTTTACTTCGCGTACTTCCTCGTGGCCGCCGCCATCGTCCTGGGACTGGTGATGCTGTTCACGCGGAGCAAGACACCCACGGACTGACCGGATACCGCACCGCATGCCGCGCATCCAGCTGCAGCACCTGGCCCACGCCCGCTCGGGCGACAAGGGCGACACCGCCAACGTGGGCGTGATCGCCCTGCGCCCCGAGTTCTACCCCGCACTGGTGGAGCAGCTGACCACCGACCGGGTCAAGGCGCACTTCCAGGGCATCGTGCACGGGGCCGTGGAGCGCTTCGAGCTGCCCAACCTGGAGGCGCTCAACTTCCTGCTGCACAACGCCCTGGGCGGCGGCGGCACCGTGAGCCTCAAGACCGACGCGCAGGGCAAGGTGCTCTCCACGGCCATGCTGCGGATGGAGATCGACGTCTCCGACGAGGTCGCCCGGCTGGCGGGCGCCGCGGCGTGAGCGCGGACGTCGTCATCGCCGCCACGGACGGCGGCATCCGGCGCCTGGTCCTCAACCGGCCCGACAAGCGCAACGCCCTGAACGCGGAGCTCATCGCCGCGCTCAAGGCCGCGCTGCGCCAGGCGGACGCGGACGAGTCCGTGAGCGTGGTCGCCATCGAGGGGGCGGGGAAGGACTTCTGCTCCGGCGCGGACCTGTCGGCCCTGCGCAAGATCGCCGAGTCGTCCGCCATGGAGAACCTGGAGGACGTGGACGAGCTGGCCGAGCTCTTTCTTCTCCCCCGCCGCATGCGCAAGCCCGTCGTGGCCTGCGTGCGCGGGCGGGCGCTGGCCGGCGGATGCGGGCTGGCGACGGCCTGCGACCTGGTCCTGGCCTCGGAGACGGCGGAGTTCGGCTATCCGGAGGTGAAGATCGGCTTCGTTCCCGCCATGGTGATGGCCATCCTGCGGCGCAACGTGTCCGAAAAGCGCGCGTTCGAGCTCGTCGTCCGCGGCCAGCCCGTCGCCGCGGCCGAGGCGGAGCGCATCGGCCTGATCAACCAGGTGTGGCCGGACACGGACTTCGACCGCATGCGCGACGAGTACCTGGCCGATCTGGCGAAGCGCAGCGCGTCCGCCGTGCAGCTCTCCAAGCGGCTGCTGTACCACGCGGACGGCATGGGCTTCGAGGCGGCCCTGCGCTCCGGCGCGGACGTGAACGTCGTCGCGCGGATGACGGACGACATGAAGGCCGGCGTGGCGCGCTTCCTGGAGCGCGGCTGATGGACCGGCGGCGCCCCGACGGACCGGACCCGTTCCTGGACTGGAAGGTTCGCATCTTCTTCGCGGGCGCGGCGCTGGTGGCCGCCGGCGTCTTCCTGCGGCGCGACGTGCTTGTGCTGGTCGCGGCCATCGTGCTGGCGGCGGGGATGCTGCTCGTCGCCATCGGCCGGGCGCGCCGCACCCGTCGCGAGTCCGCCCTCATCGCCCGGTACGACGAGGAGGACGCCGCTCCGCCTGAAGAGGACCGGCGCGGCTGAGACGGCGCGGTGGATCACGGAAACGCGCGGAGGGCGCGGAGCATACGATGCTCCGCGCCTTCCGCGTTTCTCGCCCGTTCATCCGGTGGACGTGCGGCGGGGGCAGCCGCGGTCCCGGGGACGCAGCCACGCCCACGGCTTGTAGTACGCGAACTCCGCCGCGCTCACGGCGACCACCTCGTCCACGCCGCGGCAGTAGGCCGGGAGGACGGCGGGGTCGGGCACGTCCAGCGAGCCGCCGTGATACGTGATCCACCGGATGCGCCCGTCCGGGCTGCGGATGAGCGTGCCGGCGGGCCGCAGCGGGTGGCCATGCGCGACGAACGCGCGCGGCAGCCGCTGGAGGACGGAATCCGGCACTTCCAGCATCCGCCCCAGCGCGCCCGAGCCAAAGATGGAGTCCAGCGTCCGCGGGCTGGGCACGCCGGGGGCGATGCATCCCACGGGCACGTACGCCGTCTTGTTCTGCGGATGGTCGGAGACAATGGGCAGGTGCCCGCCCATCCACGCGTGGCGCAGCACGGACGGCAGCCTGCGGCTGGGCCACGGCGGCAGCGCGCGCACCTCCCGCACCACCTCCGGGTGCGCCCCCGTGCACACGGACAGCGTGGACGAGTCCGGGTACTCGTACAGCGTCTCGCCAAAGACGAGGTAGATGGACCGCTCGCCGCGCAGCCGCACGTTCTCGCCGTGCGCGGGCGGCGCGTCGGGAAGCGCGGGGGCTGCCGCGCTCCGCTCCTCGGCGCCGCGGATCGCCAGCGCCAGGACCACACCCACCAGGACCAGGATGGGCCACAACAGGACGCGATCCATCACCAGCATCCACGGCAGCCTGACGACCGCGTCCTTCCCCGCCGCGTCCTCCATCGGGCCCGGAGACGGCGGAGGCGCGGGGGAGACGGGCGGATCGTGATCCGCATCCGCCGCGCGTTCCGTTTCCGGCCCGGGCGCGGGCGCCGCGACCACCGGCTCCGTGGGGGCGGACGCGGCGTCCGGCCCCACGTTCCCCGGCGTGACGGCGGGAGACTCGACCTCGGCATGCGCGGGCGTCGGCGCGTCGGCGGGCTCCACGCGCGGCGCGGGCTCCGGGTCGGGTGGGGGGGCGCGGAGCTGCTCGGCCAGGGCGCGCGTGTCGGGATCCGGCCGGCCGCCCACCTCCTCGTCCAGGTACGTCTCCAGGCGCTGGTAGTGCCGCAGGGCGCCGTTGCGCTCGCCGCGCGCGGCCAGGGCGCGCATCACGCGGCGGTGCCCCTGCTCCCACACGGGGTCGATCTCCACGGCCCGTTCCCCCAGCCGCAGCGCCCGCGCGAAGTCGCCGTCCCCTTCGGCGCGGGCGCCGGCGCGGTCCAGCAGGCGCAGGGCCGCGTTGCGCAGCTCCGCGCGGCGCCGGTCTGCCCACTCGCGAAAGTCCTGCGCGCCCGCGCCGGGGTCGAATCCCTCCAGGAAGTGCCCCGCGTACAAGGAGAACGCGTCGTCCACCTCGCGCGGCTCCATCGCGTCGCGCAGCAGCGCCACGGCGTCGCAGGGCAGGGCGCCCGTCCAGCGCACGGCATCCTTGTCGGGAGCCAGCGCACCGGGCGGAAGGGCACGGGACAGCCGCCCCAGCGCCTGGGTGAGGGAGTGCCGCGCGCGCTCCTCGGGGCTTTCGCCCCACAGCAGCGCGGCCAGCCGCCCGCGCGCGTGCACGGGCAGTCCCTCCACGCACAGGTATACGAGGAGCGCGAGGTCCTTGCGGCGAAGGCCTTCCACCAGCGCGCCATCCGCGCGGTGCAGGGCGGGGTGTCCAAGCGTCTTCAGCACAGCAAACCATACGGACTGTTCGAGGCGGCGGGCGCGCCTTTCGGGAACGTAAATTATCCCGTTTGGGTCGGTTCCGGGCAATGGGTCGGCCCGGCGCAGGTTCTCCCTTGGCATCGAACGTCCGCCTTTTGGAACGGATTTGACTCGTTTTTTCTGCCGAGCGCCGGGTGTGCGGCGCGCGTGCGGCGGGCGTGCGGGTGACGTGCGGTTGCGTCGTTAACCGTGAGGGCGAAAGTCGCGCCACCCTCCGGCGCACCCCTGCACACCATGGCCACAGGAGCCACGCATGATCCGCCGCACCCTCCTCGCCGCACTTCTCCTGGCTGCCGCCGCGGGCTGCGGCCCCGGCAGCACGGAGCCCACCCTGGCACGCCCCGCCTCCATCCGCACGGACGACGATCCGCCCCCGACCCCGCCCGTCCCGGACCCGGCCCAGCCCCCGGCCGACACCACGGGACGGGGTGGCGGCGGCACCATCGGCTCGGGGACCTGAGCCCGGCAGCAACCAGACGACATTTCGGGGGGGCGGTCACGGGTATCGTGGCCGTCCTCTTTCATTTAGATGGACAGGTAGGGGGGAGATTCCGCTCGGCGGCGGGGAGACCGCGGAACTGCGGGGGACAGGGGACAGGTTACAGGGGACAGCCGGCAACGGCGGCACGGGCCAAGGTCGAGCACGCCGGCCTGAGCCGCCGGTAAGCCCAGCCGGTGCTGACGCATGCCGACGGCTTCGCTCCCACCGGGTGCCCGCCGCCCGGCAGACGGCGCGTTCGAAGTATGCACCCCCTCCCGCGCAGTTTGCGGGAGGGGGTGGACGAGCCTCGGCGAGGCCGGGGGAGGGCCCCCCGCTACTCCGCTCCTTCGCCGCGGGCGGCCTGGCGCTCGGGCGGGCGCGCGGCGGCGGGGACGTCGGCGTCCACGGCCAGCCGCACGGGGCTGGGCTCGCCCAGCAGCGCCACGTCGAAGACCTGGTCCATGCGCTCCACGTAGTGAAACTTCATCCGCTCGCGCACGTCCGCCGGCACGTCGCGCAGGTCGCGCTTGTTGCCCGAGGGCAGGATCACCTCCGGGATGCCCGCGCGGTACGCCGCCAGCACCTTTTCCTTGACCCCGCCGATCTCCAGGATCTTGCCCCGCAGCGTGACCTCGCCCGTCATGGCCACGTCGTGCCGCACGGGCCGCTCCGCCAGCGACGACGCCAGCGCCAGCGTGACCGCCGCGCCCGCCGACGGGCCGTCCTTGGGCGTGGCGCCCACGGGAAAGTGCACGTGGATGTCGTTGTCCCCGAACGCCTCGCGGGGAATGCCCAGCTCGTCGGCCCGCGAGCGCACGTAGCTGTACGCCGCGTTCACCGACTCGCGCATCACGTCGCCCAGCAGGCCGGTGATCACCAGGCGCCCCGTGCCGGGCATCTTGAGCGCCTCGATGAACATCAGCTCGCCGCCGCTGGCCGTCCACGCCAGCCCCGTCACCACGCCCACCTCGGGGTGGCTTTCCGCCGGCGTGGTGGACCAGCGCGGATAGCCCAGCACCTCCTCGATCATCTCCTGCGTGATCGTCCACTCCGCGCCCTTGCCGTCGGCTTTGGCGCGGGCCACGAAGCGCATGATGGACGCGAGCGAGCGCCGCAGGTTGCCCACGCCGGCGTCGCGCGCGTAGCCGCGGGTCAGGAAGAGCAGCGTCTCGTCCGTGATGCGCACCTCGTCCGGCGTGAGCCCGTGCTCCTTGACGATGCGCGGGAACAGCCAGTCGCGGGCGATGGTGATCTTTTCCTCCGGCGTGTACCCGGCGATGCGGATCTCGATGAAGTGGTCGCGCAGGTCCCGGGGGATGCGGAAGAAGTCGCTGGCCGCCCCCACGAAGAACACCTCCGACAGGTCGAACGGCACGTCCAGGTACCGGTCCGTGAACTCCTCGCGGTTGTCCAGGTCCAGCATCTCCTCCAGCGCCTCGACGGGGTCGCCCTCCACGTTGCCCAGCCCGGCCTCGTCCACCTCTTCCAGGATGAAGACGGGGTTCTTGACCCCCGCGTCGGCGATGAGCTGCATGACCTTGCCCAGCTGCGCCCCGCTGCGCGTGCGCCGCGTGCCCACGATCTGCCCCTCGCCGCGGCCCCCCAGCTCCAGGCGGACCACGGGGCGCCCCAGGCCGCGGGCGATGGCCGTGGCCAGCGTGCGCTTGCCCACGCCCGGCGGGCCCACGATGCAGGGGATGGGGCCGCGCAGGTCGCCCCGCAGCTCGGCCACGGCCAGCACCTCCAGCAGGCGCTGCTTGCTTTCCTCCATCCCCAGGTGCTCTTCGTCGAACGCCGCCTCCACCGCGGCCAGGTCGATCTTTCCGTCCCCCGCGCGCTTGTTCCAGGGGATGGAGACAAGCGCCTCCAGGTACGAGCGGATCTCCGTGGCTTCCTGCGTGGTCGTGGCGTTGCTGCGCAGGCGCTCGGCCTCGCGGCGGGCCACGGCGGCCACGCGGCTGGGCAGGCGGGCCAGCTCCACCTTGCGCAGCATCTCGTCGGCCTCGCGCTCCAGCGGGTCCGTCTCGCCCAGCTCCGCCTGCAGCGCCTGGATGCGCCGGCGGATCTCGCCCGCGCGGTCCCGGCCGGAGCGGGGCTGCTCCTGCGCGCCGCCCTCCTCCTGCTCCTGCGCCGTGCTCCCCGGCCCGATGGCCGACGTGACCTCGCGGGCCCGCTCCCACGCCTCTTCCAGCGAGCGGAGGACCAGGTCCAGCCGCGCCGCCACGTCCAGCTCCTGCAGCACGGCGTCGCGGTCCGGCAGCTTGAGGTTGCACAGCGTGGCGGCCAGGTCGGCAAAGCGGCCGGGGTCGCCCAGGTTCATGCGCAGGATGCGGGGCACCTCGTCCGGCACGCGGTCCACGTTGGCGGCCAGGCCGGCGACGGTGTTGAGGATACGGTCGATGGCCGGCTGCGCGTCGTCGGGCGAAAGCGGCGTCTCGGCGACGGCGCGCACGCGGGCGCTGTAGTAGCCGTCCTCGAAGCGCACGTCTTCCAGGTGGATGCGGCGAAGCCCCTGCAGCGTCGTCTGGATGGTGCCGCCGGGCAGGTTCAGCCGGTCCAGCACGCGCACGGCCGTGGCCACCTTTTCCAGCGATCGCGGGGCGATGTCCTGGCCGTCGTCCAGCGTGGAGACGATGGCCACGATCAGGTCGCCTTCCGGGTGCGCGGCCAGCGCCTCCACGTTGGGCGCGAAGCCGATCTGCAGCGCGGTGGCGCCCGACGGGTAGACCACGGTGCTGCGGATGGGGAGGACGGGGATGCGTTCCCCGACCTTCTCAGACGCTTTCCTGATGTCCGACAGTGGCATCCAAGTGCTTTCGTTCTATCGGTTTGCGCGTTTGTCGCCCAGGACCTGGGCGTCAAGCGCGTGCAAGAACCGGGCAATGCGGCGGGCGTTGGTGCCCAGGTCGGCGCGGCCCACGCGGCTGGCGCTGGTCATCTCCACGTGCGTCTGGCCGTCCTCGTCCAGCGAGATGCGGATCCACACGTCGTCCACGAACTTCCACGCGCGGGTGGTCGCCTCGGCGACGATCTCGCCGGCCAGCGGGTCACTCGCGGTCACCGTCCACCCGCGCGTGCCCCGCGCGATCGCCAGCGCCGCCTCCCATACGATCACGAAGGGGATGGCGTAGGTGCGGGGGCGCAGCCGCGGGTCCGGCGATTCGTCGTCGGTAAAGGCGCGGTTGTGCGTGAGTCCTCGCCAGATGCCCATCGGTACGCGTGCCGTGTGGATGCCGGTTCTGCCCATCCGCGGCGGCCTCGACCGGCCGCCGTGGAGCCAGCCGGCGAATCTACGGCATGGCGGGGAAAAGTGCGAAAGTGCGAGAGTGCGAGAGTGCGAGAGTGCGAGAGTGCGAGAGTGCGAAGGTACGAAGTACGATGGTGCTGACTGATGAGTATCGGCGCGGAGGCGGGGCGGATGAGCGGGCGCGGCGGATGAGGAGTGGTTGGATGGAGGTTCGAGCCGTGGTTTGACGGAGCTTTCGGGCGCCG
>NZ_DASURI010000497.1:0-3675 GCF_036280135.1 Longimicrobium sp. | reverse complement strand
GGGGAGGGGGAGAACTGCAACGGCTTCCGCCGATTTGATTTCCTGAGGGAGGCGCCGCGTCTTCCCGCCCGCGCACCACTCCCTGGCGCCGACCGAAGGATCTTCTCTCCCGTGCTCGGCCTCTCCCTCTCTGCACGGACCCGGATCGCTGTCATCCGTCGCGGACGCGGGGACCCGGCGCAAACAGGCGAGATCCTTCGGGGCCGCGGGCATCCTGCACTGTCGGGGTCGCGAGGGCCCCTCAGGAAGACAAGGCCGGGTATCCCCTGCAGTTGCAGGCCGTCCCCTGTAACCTGTCCCCTGTCCCCCGCAGTTCCAGCAGTTGCCCGCTATTGACTATTCCCTGTTCCCTGTTCCCTGCCGTTCAGCCCGTCTTCACCGTGCCGCCCTTGTGAAACGGCGGCCGCACGACCTCGGCCGGGAGCGTCGCGTTGCGGATCACGACGCCGATCTCCGTGCCCGGCTTGGACGCGGACGCCGGCACGTACGCCATCCCCACGCCCTCGCCCAGCGTGGGGCTCACCACGCCGCTCGTCACCACGCCCGCCTGCTCTCCATCCACCGCCACCGGGTAGCCGTGGCGGGGAAAGCCGCGCTCCCTGAGCCGGAAGCCCACCAGCTTGCGCGTGATCCCCTGCTCCTTCTGGCGCGCCAGAGCGTCGCGGCCCACGAAGTCGCCCTTGTCCATCTTCACCACCCAGCCCAGCCCCGCCTCCAGCGGCGACGTGTCCTCGTCCAGGTCGTTGCCGTACAGCGCGTAGCCCATCTCCAGGCGCAGCGAGTCACGGCAGCCCAGGCCCGTGGGGACCAGCCCCTCGTCCTTGCCTACCTCCAGCAGCCGGCGCCACAGCTGCGCGGCGTGCTCCGCCGGCACGTACAGCTCGAAGCCGTCCTCGCCCGTGTAGCCCGTCCGGCTGATGGTGGCCGGGACGCCGTCCACCGTGCCCTCGGCAAAGCGGTAGTAGCGGATGCTGTCCAGGTCCGCGTCCGTCAGCGCGCGGAGGATGCCTTCGGCCTTGGGCCCCTGCAGCGCCAGGAGGGCGATGTCGTCCGTGCGGTCCTCCAGCTCCACGCCGTACTCGCCGGCGAACTGGCTGACCCAGCGCCAGTCCTTGTCCTTGTTGGCGCCGTTGACTACCAGCATGTAGTGATCGGGGTAGCGGTAGACGAGCAGGTCGTCCAGCAGCCGGCCCTCGTGGTTGAGCAGGGTGCTGTACTGCGCCTGGCCCACCTCCAGCTTGGACGCGTCGTTCGTGGAGACGTGCTGCACGAAGTCCAGCGCCCGGTCGCCGCGCACCATGAACTCGCCCATGTGCGACACGTCGAACAGGCCGGCGGCGTTGCGCACGGCATGGTGCTCGGCCGTGATGCCCGTGGGGTACTGAACGGGCATCTCGTACCCCGCGAACGGGACGAGCTTGGCGCCCAGGGCGGCGTGCTCGGCGTGCAGGGGCGTGCGCAGAAGGGTGCCGGTCTCGGCCATCGTGCTCTAGCGGTTGCGGGTCGCGGATGATGCGCTCGGGGTGGAAACTAACATCCGCCGCCGGAGGGCGCGAGCGTCAGTGTGCCGAAATGTCAGTCCGGGGAGAGTGGGCATTCATCCGGGAGGGCGGATCGCGCCGACGCAACCCGCCCCTCCCCCGGCCCCTCCCCGCTCGTTCCTCGCGGAGAGGGGAGAAAGACCCACGCGCACCGCGAAGGTTGCCGTGGTGCAGTCCACCCGTAGAAGTATACACCCTCTCCCGCGCAGTTTGCGGGAGAGGGTGGGCGAGTTTTACGAGCCCAGGTGAGGGCTACGGCCGCAGCGACGCCGACGTGCCCTCCGTCCCCAGCCGGTCCACAGGCGAGACGACGATCAGCTCCACAGGCGGCTGTCCATCGGCCGCGGGCGCGATCGCGTAGGTCCGCTGCGCGCCGGGGATCACGTCCACATTCCACTCCGCGCCCCGCCGCACGCGGACGATCCACCACATCGGCTCGCCGGACGCGGCGGGCTCGATGGCGATCGATGTACCTCCATCCGTTACCGACCGCATCGCTGTCACCGTCGGCGCGGGGAGCACGCGGCCACCCAGCCACGGCGTCGCGGGGACCAGCGCGCGCTGGCGGTACGGACCGCGCAGCAGGCGCTCGTTCAGCGAATCCGGGTTCTGCATGAACGCCTTCATGCTGAAGTGCACGTTGCCCGTGGCGCCCGGCATCCCGCGCGTGACCCACACCTGGTCCGTGATCTCCTCCGCCCGCCACTCGCGCGGCACGCGGCTGGTGAAGTTGCCGGGCCACATGTGCCGGTTGTGCACGTTCTGCTCGATCCACCAGCGCAGCAGCACGGGATACGGCAGGTCCGGCCGCGAGATGGCCCAGTACAGCTGCGGCGTGTAGTAGTCCACCCATCCCTCGCGGATCCACTTGCGCGCGTCCGCGTACAGCTGGTCGTGCTGGCTGAAGCGTGTGCCCGTCCCTTCCGGGTAGTTCTGCTTCCAGAAGCCGAACGGGCTGATGCCGAACCTGACCCACGGCTTTTCGCGGTGGATGCCCTCGTACAGCTCGCGGATGAGCGTGTTGACGTTCTCGCGCCGCCAGTCCGCGCGCGACATCTGGCCGCCGCCGGCCACGTAGCGCCGCCAGCTGGGCTCGTCGGGAAAGTCGAGGGGCTGCTGCGTCGCCGCGTCCGTCTCCGGATACGGGTAGAAGTAGTCGTCCAGGTGCACGCCGTCGATGTCGTAGCGGCGGACCACGTCCAGCACCACGGCCAGCGAGTGCGCGCGCACCTCGGGCTCGCCGGGGTCCATCCACAGCTGCCCGCGCCCGTACGGCCGCACCAGGTCCGGCCGGCGCACGGCGATGTGCTCGGCCGTGTACGGCGTCTCGGCCGATGGGTGGCGCGCACGGTACGGGTTGAACCACGCGTGCAGCTCCAGCCCGCGCCGGTGCGCCTCGTCCACGGCGAACCGCAGGGGATCGTACCCGTCCGACGGCGGCGCGCCGGCCCGCCCCGTCAGGTACTCGGACCAGGGCTCGAGGGAGGACGGATACAGCGCGTCGCCCGCGGGGCGCACCTGCAGGATGATGGCGTTGAGGTTGAGCTGAACCGCGCGGTCCAGGATGGCGATGAGCTCGGCGCGCTGGCTGTCCGCCGGCAGGCCGGGGCGCGACGGCCAGTCGATGTTGTCCACCGTGGCCACCCACACCGCGCGGAACTCGCGCGGCACCGCCGGCAGCGAATCCGCGACCGTCCGGGCCGATGCCGTCCCCGCCGACGCGACGGACCGCGCCGACGACGCAACCGGCGAGGCTGCGACGGGCGAGGTCGGGACGGACGCGGCTACGACACGCGCGGTAGCGGCGGACCCCGACGGTCCCGAATCGGGCTGCGGATTCGTCGCGCACGCCCCGAGCAGCGCCGAGCCGAGGAGCGCGAGCGCCGTCCTCGCGCCGAGCGAATGAATTCGCCGCGGGAAAAGCGCGAAGTCCGCCTTCGCGGACTGTGCGTCGCGGGCGGGTGCCACGCCGGAACGGAGTCCGTGGGGCGCCTCGTCTTCTCCCCTCTCCGCGAGGAACGAGCGGGGAGGGGCCGGGGGAGGGGCGGGTTGCTCCCGGCGCGATCCATCCTCGGCCACACCGAAGTTCTCCCTTCCCCCATGCCGTTTATGGGGGAAGGGTCGGGGATGGGGG
>NZ_DASURI010000496.1:0-9238 GCF_036280135.1 Longimicrobium sp. | reverse complement strand
CCGGCCGCCGTCGCGCTTGTGGATGGTGTAGCGGCCGGGCTGCGGGGCGGGCTCGGAGCTCTGCGTGTTGCTGGCCATCGTGGCCTCCGGTGGACTTGACCCCTGGCGCCCGGCAGGGCTACACTTGCGGTAGCGGGCGGCCTTCGGGTCTGTTCGCGGGTGAGGCTGGCTGGTCTTCTTCGCGGGAGTGTCGGTCAGCCTTTTCTTTGTCCCTGCTGGTCACAGTTATACTAAACCAGAGGGCATTGGTCAAGTGTAACATAAACCATTAATCAAGATGGATGCAGCCTGCGAGCGCGCACGGTTCCGGGATGCGGTTGACCGCCTACGCGAGTCGACCGGCGTCTCGATGGATGAGGTCGCGAAGGAGTTCGGCGTGAGCCTGAACCTCGCGCATCGCTGGCGCGCCGAAACCGGCCGCCACAAGCCGCGCGCGGGCTGGGAGGCGGTGCTGGCGGAGATGGCCGAGCGCGGCGCGGCAGCGAATCGCGAGCGGGCGGAGGCGGCGGAGCGGCTTGCGGCGGAATTGTGTAAGCAAATCAATCCCATCGCCAACCTACGGCCGACTTGACATCAGGGACCCCTGTTGAACGCTCTGTCCGATGCGCTGAATAGTGTTTCTCTCCCTTTAGGGGGTATTAGCTCAATACCAACTGATCTGCGGAAAGTCCACTCGCGACTTGGTGCGGGTGGATGTCCTCTGCATTGCGGGATTGAGGTGCGGCCTAATCAGAAATCAGTCCAAATGCGCGTGCAACAAGGAATACTAGACGGCTGACGAATAAAGTTGTAGACTGTTGTTCAAGCTACACCTGCCGCTCCATCGCCTGACTCTCCTTACTCTGCGAACGCACCTCTATGCCCCGTCCGCGGCAAGACCGTAGGAATAAGGCACGTCTTGAAGAGCAGAAACTTCACTTTCGTGCCCTCCGTCTTACGATGTGGATTCCAGTTGTACAGAATCTAATCCGATGGATCGGGGTAGTAGCGATCTTCTTCATGCTGTACTTAATTGCCGAGGTCTTGGCTGGACGGACAACCGAGGCAAACTTTGGAATCAAGCTTCTAGCATCTAGGTACGCAGCTCAGGCGATCATGGCGTTGGTCGGTGGCGGCGGTGTAGTATACGGGTTAGCGCAAAGGAAGCTGCGGCGAGATACAGTGGAACGCCTTTCGCCCAGAATCGAGAAGCATGAAAGGACGCTTGACCGGAAGCGTAGCTCCAGTAAGCTGACGCGACGTGGAGAAACCAACCCGGGAGACGAAGTATGATGACGCAAATGGAAGCAACGGATGCAGTTGTCGCGGTGACCGGGATTCTGTTCATCTGGGTGCTTGTCACCTTTTTGTACAGAGACTACCGGATCGACCTGTTCCGACAGAGAATGTTCGCAGAGCGTGATGCCTTGTTCGACTACGCTGCAGAAGGCGGAATCGAGTTCGGACATCCTGCCTACACACTTGTAAGGTCAACAATGAACGGCTTCATCCGCTTTGCAGATCGAATTAACGTATGGGGTCTCGCTGCGACGGCGCACGTGTACGGTAGTGTCAAGAATGATGAAGAGTCGTTTTCTGCGCAGTTCACAAGCGCGACAAAAGACCTTACTCCTGAGCAAAAGGACACGTTGGTCAAGGCAGTTAATCGGATGGACATGCATGTGCTTGACCAACTTGTACTAGGATCTCCTGTGCTGATCCTCGCGGTGATTCCGGTTGCTGCGTTCTTGATCGTGCAGGCGCTCGGGAAGGAAGCTGGCCGCCGGGTGCTACGCCGAGCTGTTCCAAGGCGCTGGTCGCTGGCGGTCGATAGCTTCGCTCTTGACTACGGTACGGAAACCGCATTCGCATAACTGCGCGAGAAGCTGAATCGTCAGTTTCCAAATGACTGAATAAGCGGGCAGCGCTAGTGTGTTGGCGCTGCCCGCTTGTTCAGTCTTTTTAGCTAGCCTGCCTTGACACCGCCTCCGCTCGCGGGTTAGGTTCACGCTCCCCGAACGATCGTTCGAACGGTCGTTCGACCTGGGCTCGGGCGCGGCACGGAAGCCGCGTGCCGGGCCCGTGTGCGCCAAGGTACCGCGCGCGCCCAAGAGGACGTAAACGACGCCTTCGCCCCCATCTACGGAGACGAACGGATGGCCCGCTACACCGAAGACGAGCTCAAGGAAAAGGTACACAACGGCTTCATCGTCGAGTATCCCGACGAGATGACCGAGGGGTACCGCAAGGCGCTGATCGTTCAGCTCATGGTGCAGGCCGACACGGAGCTGGTTTCCGCGCCGGCGTACTTCGGCGCGGCCAAGGACGCCCCGTCGACCAACACCATGGTGAGCGCCACGGCCATCATCCAGGACGAGCTGGCGCACGCCAACATCGCGTACCGCCTGCTGGAGGACCTGGGGCTGGACAAGGAGCAGCTCGTGTACGGCCGCCAGCCGCACGAGTTCAAGCACCCGTACGGCTTTGACCACCCGCTGGAGAACTGGGCGGAGCTGGTGGTGGCCAACGGCCTGTACGACCGCGCGGGCATCACGCTGCTGGGCGACGTGTTCAAGAACACCTCGTACGGCCCGCTCAAGCGCGCGCTGGTCAAGGTGGACCAGGAGGAGACGTTCCACCTGCGCCACGGCGAGATGTGGATGAAGCGCCTGAGCAACGCCGGCGGCGAGGCCAAGGAGCAGATCCAGCGCGCCGTGGACTGGATGTTTCCCATGGCCGTGGAGTGGTTCGGCCTGCCGGACGACATGAAGCGGCACAGCGGCCAGCTGGA
The DNA here is from genome assembly GCF_036280135.1 of Longimicrobium sp. Classification (GTDB taxonomy): domain Bacteria; phylum Gemmatimonadota; class Gemmatimonadetes; order Longimicrobiales; family Longimicrobiaceae; genus Longimicrobium. The sequence goes on along the minus strand of NZ_DASURI010000496.1, from coordinate 6,468 downwards.
CTACAAGCTCAAGGGGATGACCAACGACGAGCTGCGGCAGACGTGGATGCAGTCCACCGTGCCGCTGTGCGAGTCGCTCGGCATTCAGGTCCCCGCGCACTGGAGCGAAGACGAGCAGAAGTTCGTCCTCGACTTCCCGTTCCCGTCGCAGTACGACGAGGACGAGAAGCGCTGGCTGTTCGACGAGGGCCAGATCAGCTGGGATACCGTGTTCGAGCGCTGGAAGGCGCGCGGCCCGGCCAACCGGCAGTTCATCGAAGCCATCCAGGACGGCCGCGGCTTCCGCAAGCAGCTGGAGATGGCGGCCTGATGAGCTGTTCTACGACGGAATCGCGCTTCGGCGGATCGGCGGACGGCGGGACGGCGGTGCTGGACGCGCCGTCGGCCTACCCGGTGCCGTTTGCCGAGCAGACGGGTCCGCTGTGGGACGCCCTGCGCGAGGTGATGGATCCCGAGATCCCCATCTCGCTGGTGGACCTGGGGCTCATCTACGACGTGCGGCAGGACGGCGGGACGGTGGAGGTGGACCTGACGTTCACGGCCACGGCCTGTCCGTGCATGGCGTTCATCCACTACGACATCCAGGACCGGCTGCAGCGCGAGCCGGGGGTGGAGCAGGTCACGGTGAACGAGACGTGGACGCCCGCCTGGACCAAGTCGCGGATCTCGCCGGCCGGCCGGGAGGCGCTGCGCACGTTCGGCGTATCGATGTAAACGGCGAGTGCGAGAGTGCGAAAGTGCGAGAGTAACTGCACCCGCACCTCTGTTACTTTCGCACTCTTGCACTTTCGCACTTTCGCACTCGTTCTCCATGATCGAGCCCGTATTCGAAGTCTTCGCCCGCAAGGGGCGCGGCGAGCCGCTGCGCCACATCGGGTTCGTCAACGCGATGGACGGCGACCTGGCCCGCGTCTACGCTTGGAAGACGTACGACGAGCAGAACTGGGATGAGATGTGCGTCATCCCCCGCGCGGCCATCATCCCCGTGGACCCCGAGGAAAGCCAGTTCGTGACCCGGATGATCAACGGCGGCGAGCAGGAGCTGGTGCACGCCCACAGCACGGGGTCATACGGCGGCGCCGAGCTGGCGGGAGGCACCAAGTGAGCGACACGATGACCGATCGCGTGGAAAAGGCCGCGGAGCTGTCGGACGACGGCCGCGACGCCCTGCGCTCCCTCATCCTCTCCCTGGCCGACAGCAAGCGCGTGCTGGGCCTGCGCTACAGCGACCGCATGCTGGGCGCGCCCACGCTGGAGGCCGGCATCGCCGCGTCCAGCATGGCGCAGGACGAGTGGGGCCACGCCCGCCTGACGTATGCCATGCTGGGCGACTTTGGCGACGACCCCAAGGCGCTGGAGCACGAGCGCCCCGCGGCCGAGTACCGCAGCCACCCGGCGCTGGACGAGGGATTTGGTTCGTGGGCAGACTTCATCGCCTGCATGCTGCTGGTGGACACGGCGCTCACGGCGCAGTACGCCGCGCTGGTGGGCAGCCGCTACACGCCAGTGCAGAACCGCGTGCAGAAGATGCTGGACGAGGAGCGCTTCCACTTCCAGTACGCCGCCGGCTGGGCGCGAAAGATCGCCTCCGTGGCGGAGCTGCGCGACGAGTTCGCCGCGTCGCTGGCGCGCTACCTTCCCGCCGCGCTCGCGTGGACGGGTGATGACAGCGCGCCCGGCCTGCGCCGCCTGGTGGAGGAAGGCCTGGTGACGGGCGACGCCTCCAGCGTGCGCGACCGCGTGCTGGGCAGGATCGGCCCCGTGCTGGAGGAGACGGGCTTTGCCGAGGGGCTGGGCATCACCCGGCGCGACGGCGGGGCGTTCGGCTACGGCGGCGCGCTGTCGTGGGACGGCTGGGACGAGGCCACGCGGCGCTCCGGCGGCTCGCTGGACGAGGGCACGGCCTCGCGCGCCCGCGGCGACAAGAACCGCGCCCTGCTGCTGGACTGATGGCGGACCGCGCGCCGTCCCGTTCCGACGCGCACGACGCGGAGGGGATCATCCCCCAGTCCGCGCCGTGCCCGTTCTGCGACGGGATGGATACCAGGCTCGTGAACCCGTTCGGCGGGCAGCTGTCGGTGGCGCAGTACTGGTGCAACCGCTGCCGCACGGGCTTCGAGTACATCAAGTGGGAAGACCACGACGACGAGAACTGATCGTCATCGTCGACGTCCAGCAGGCCCGCCGAGATCCTTCGGCGGGCCTGCTTTCGTTTGGACAGATGTACAGATTTCATTCAGAGCCGCGGAGGCGCAGAGGAGTGTCCCCCGCGAATCCCCCTCCGCGCCTCCGCGGCTCTGCGTGAGAATGCAGTTCATCCGTTCCACTGCTGCACCCGTTATCCGTCGCAATCAGCAGACACGAGCCGATAACGTGCACGCTGACAACGTGTTGGGCGAGCACACGTGCGAAAATCGGGATGTTGCAGATGGGGTGTTCCGGGCTTCTGCGACGTGCCTGCTACGTTTATTGGCGCGGCCACTGTAACAACTTGCAGCGAGGCCTTTACAAACGTATACGGAGTGCTTAGCTTAGAGAGAACTCCAAGGTCACAATGGGGACGCATTGATTCCCCTGTCCCGCTTCGGTACTTCCCCATCGGCACACCGGGGAAGCTCCCGGAGCGTCCGCCGTAGATCGTCATCTGCTTTCGTTCCCGGACGAAATTTGTTGTGCTCGGCGGTTCGTTCCTTCACCGTGTCAATCCCGAGGAGAGTCCCCATGGACCACAAGAAGTACGCTACCCTGCTCGCCGTGGTGCACGAGACGCTCGCGGGGCGCATCGACAACGCCCGGACCCTGCTGGCCGACCTGGTGGACGACCACCTGGACGACGGGGCCCACGGCGAGGACCTGCAGTACTACATCTTTGCCTCGGCCCTTTCCAAGCGGCTGGAGAGCGACAAGGCCGCGGAGATCAACCTGTACCTGCGGCAGTTCGAAAAGACGCAGATCTCCCTCTTCAACCTGCTGGCGCAGCACCTGCCCACGGTGTCGCTGGCGGGCCCGCTGGCCAACGAGGTGCTGGCGGGATACATGGGCGGGCAGGAGCACGCCACGCTGCTGGACGTGGGCATTGGCTCCGGGCGGCAGGAGGTGGCGCTCATGCACCTGCTGGCCACGCAGGGCCGCCTGCCCCGCAAGCTCGACGTGGTCGCCATCGAGCCCGACGCCGGCAGCCTGCTGGAGGCCGGCGCCGCCCTGGCCGAGACGGCGGACGAGCTGGGCGTGGAGCTGGCGTTCCACCCCGTGCACAAGGTGGTGGAGGAGCTGGACGAGGAAGACTGGCGGATGTTCGCGTCGTTCGGCGCGCCGCTGTTCGTGCTGGGCGCGTTTGCCGTGCACCACGTGCGCTCCGCGCCGGGCGAGCAGGCGCGCGACGCGCTGTTCCGCCGCCTGCGCGCCCTGGAGCCCGACGCCGTGGTGCTGTGCGAGCCCAGCAGCAACCACGACTCGTCGTCGCTCGTGGAGCGGTTCGAGGCCGCGTGGCACCACTTTGGGCTCACCTTCCGCATCATCGACGGCCTGGACGTGGACGACCGCGACAAGGCGGCCATGAAGATGTTCTTTGCCCGCGAGATCGAGGACATCCTGGCCAACGCCGAGGAGACGCGGTGCGAGCGCCACGAGCCCGTGGACGCGTGGGTGCGGCGGTTCCGCGACGCGGGCTTCACGCCCGTGGCGGAGTGGGACGCCGTGAGCCGGCCGGCCGCCGGGCCCGTGCGCGTGGCCGCGCGCAACGGCTACCTGGGGCTGGACTACGGCGACGAGACGCTCGTGGCCATCCTGTGCGCCACGTCGGGCGTGCCGGCCCGCGCGGGACGCATCAGCTCCGCGCTGCTGGACCAGGTGGCCTGATCCGCCGGCCGCAGCCGAGCCTGGAGCCATCCGGGGCTGTGAACGTAGCCGGGCCCGCGCCGCGCGCGGGCCCGGCTATTTTGTAAACAATTTTCGACCTACGCGCGCAATCGCGCGGAGATCGAGTGCGACACGGCGTAAACCGCGCGTCGGCGAGCAGATAGGCGGGTGGGATTCTTGACACCGGCGGCGAACGAGCGTTACTCTACCCGCTCAATCTGCGACATCGTATTGTAACACGACTCGTAGTCTACGCAGGGGCCCCCACCACCCTGCATCCGCACCGCCGCAACCCGGACGCGCAGCATCATGCCGAGTACGCAGCCCAGCCAGACCGTGACGGTATCCCGCCGTTTCTCCCCCGACGCGACGGTGAGCGGGGGCAACATCCTGTCCATGCTGGCGGCCATGGGGCCGTTTCGCCGGCGCGGCGAGCAGATCCTGGAGGAGAACGGCATTCGCGACGTGCAGGCCGACGGCTGGTACTCGCTGCAGGCGTACGTCACGGCGCTGCAGGCCATCGGGTCCAAGATGGGTCCCAACACGCTGTTCCAGATCGGCCGGCAGATCCCCAACCACGTGCCGCTGCCGCCGGGCATCGACAGCTTCGAGAAGGTGCTGGCCTCGTTCGGCATCGCGTTCGACATGAACCACCGCGGCGCCGAGGCGGGCGCCATCACGTTCGACGTCAAGAACCCGCGCAGTGCCACCATCACCACGGGCACGCCGTACCCCTGCGACTTTGACCGCGGGGTGATCGTGGGCTTCTTTCAGAAGCTGATGGCCATGCGCGTGGCCGTGGACCCCATGGAGGGCGCGCCGTGCAAGGCGCGCGGTGGCGAGACCTGCACCTACGGCGTCACGCTCCCGCTGATGTGAGCGGTCGCTCGTCTGCTGAGCCGAGCGGCGAGGTTGCGGTGAGACAACATGGCAGACGAAAGGCGGGCGTCCCGGTGGGGCGCCCGCTTTCTCGTGGGTGGCGGATGTGTGGGCTCCGGGTTTCCGCGGAAAGGCGGAGTGTGGCTCGCCCGCGGAGGGCCCCCTCCCCCCGACCCCCTGCCCCCGCAGAGCGGGGGAGGGGGAGAACTGCGTCTGGACATTCGGACGGTTCGCGCCGAGAGCGACCCGCCCCTCTCCCGGCCTCTCCCCGCTCGTTCCTCGCGGAGAGAGGAGAACCCAGCCTCAGCACGGGCTGAGCTCGCGCGCCGAAGCCAACCCACGCGAAAACCCCTCCCCCGAAGTTGGGGGAGGGGTCGCCGGCCGTTGCGAGGAACGAGCAAAAAGGCTGGCGGGGGAGAGGGCCCCCCGTCGCGCAGCGACGGGGATTCCGCATGACCGAAAGCTCGCCCACGCACTCCAGGCCCTGTTCGAAGTATACACCCTCTCCCGCGCAGTTTGCGGGAGAGGGTGCGAGCGACAGCGAGCGGGTGAGGGCCTACCGCACCACGATCGTCCGCCGCGCGGTGGCCCCCGGCCGGCCGGGGGCGCTCACCGTGAGCTCCAGCGTGTAGGCGCCGGGACGCAGGTCCCCCGGGATGCCGATGGCGATGGAGCGCGCGGCGATGCGCTCTCCCTCGCCCGCCTCGCGCCAGCCCATGCGCACGTGGCGCGCGCCGCGCACCACGCCCAGCGACTCCAGCTGGCGGCGGCCCCAGCCCGCCCGCGGCGCCACCAGGCCCACGCGCACCGTCACCGAGTCACCCGCGGGGACGTCGTACATCTCCCAGAACACGCCGACCTGCTCGCCCGGCGCCACCACCTCCGAGCCGCGGGCAATGCGGGCGGCCTCGTCCAGGCTCTCCGGGCGCGCCTCGGGGTGCGCCAGCAGCAGCAGGTCCGACACGCGCGCGGCCGCGTCCCACTCCACGCCGCGCCGCACCCGCGCGAACAGCCGCGCCGAGTCTTCCCGCACCTCCAGGCTCACGACGGCCGGGTGGCCCGGCAGCTCCAGCCGGAACGCGCCCGAGGCCGCCGTGGGCTGCCAGGGCGACACGGCCCGCGCGCCGTCCACGTCCGCCATGGCCACGGCGGACGCGTGCAGGCTGAAGTTCGCCGGCAGGCTGTCGGGCTCGATGGCGTACCCCGCCACGAGCACGGCACCCTCCGGGCGGGGAAAGACGGCCAGCTGGTGCGGCAGGCTCAGCACACGGGAGACGTACTCGGGCGCGTAGCGCGTGGCCGTGGGCGCCTCTTCTACCAGCGGCCACTCGTCGCCCCGCAGCGTGTGCGGCGCGCGGACACCGGACAGCGGCGGCAGCCACTCCCACGTGCGCGGGTCGTTGTACGAGACGAGCCCGTCGCCCGAGCTGCCGTAGAACAGCGGCTGGTACCGCTCCCACGCCGTGAACCAGCCGTAGCGCACGACGATCTCGCGCGTGTCGTCGCGCCACGCCGTGCGGTCCACCTGCCGCGCGCGGTGCTGGATGAGGTGCATGGTCCACCGCGCGTAGTGCTCCGTCAGGCGGTCGTTGGCGGTGTCGTCCCAGCGCGGGTCCGCCAGCCACCACAACCGCCGGACGACGGCCGCGCGCTCCGGCTCCGCCATCTGCCGCAGCGCGCGCTGGTCATCCGGGCGCAGCAGGTCGGACACGTCCGTCCACCGCGCGCGCT
>NZ_DASURI010000495.1:0-5010 GCF_036280135.1 Longimicrobium sp. | reverse complement strand
AGCCCGGAGGGGCGCTCGCGCGGGGCCTGCCACACGCTCACTGCCCGCGTGTCGATCCGGGCGAGTACGTCGCGCCGCACTTCCCTGCCCCAACGCAAACCGCCGCCCCGGGATGACCCCGGGGCGGCGGCGTTCGTCGCGGTGACGCGAGCGCTTACGGGCGCGGAGCGGAGACCAGGGCCTCCAGGCGCTCCATGCGGGCGCGCAGGTCGGCGATCTCGGCGGCCTGCGTCGCGTTCTCCTGGCGCAGCGCCTCGTTCTCGGCGCGCAGGGCGTCCGTGCGGGCCGTGAGGGCCTGCACACCCGCCATGTTCACGCCGTCGATGTCCACCGAGTTGATCATCAGCTGGTTCTCGCCCAGGCCGAACGCGGCGTAGAAGTCCTGCGCCATGGGGCCCATGTGGCGAACCGTGCTCTCCTGCGTGCGGTAGTTCCAGTTGCTCACCGGCACGCCGCGCAGGCGGGCCAGCAGGTCCTCGCCGTCCACGAACAGGAAGTTCTCCTTGCGGTTGCGGTCCGACACCGCGCTCCAGCCGCTGCCGCCCGCCGCCAGCTCCACGCCCGACGTGAGCCCCTGGTTCGTGAAGAACTTCACGCCGCCGCAGCCGCGCGCCACGAACTGGTTGTTGGCCGTGGGGAACACCGAGTCCGACGAGAACCCGGCGCAGCCGTCGCCCAGCACGATGCTGCCCTGGCGGTTGGCCGTGCGGGCGTTCTTGCCGATGGCCACCGAGAACTGGCCGCTGGCGCTGTTCTGCAGGCCGATGGCCACGCCAAAGTTGCCGTTGGCGATGCTGGGGCCGATGGTGATGGCCGCCAGGCCACCCGCGATGGAGCTGGGGCCCATGGCCAGCGCGTCGTCGTTGGTGGCCTGCGCGCCGCTGCCGATGGCCACGGCGCCCACGGCCGAGGCCGTGCCGTTGAAGGCGAACGCGCGGTCGCCGCTGGCCGTGCCGTTGTTGCCCAGGGCCACCGACTCGTCGCCGCTGGCCGTGGTGGCCAGGTTGGCGGCGAACGAGTTGTTGCCGCTGGCCCGCACGTTCTCGCCCAGGCCGATGGAGCCGTAGCCCACGTTGGACAGGTCCCAGTACGTGCTGCCGAAGCTGTCCACCTTGCCCGCGCGGAACGCCCACATGGTGGGGAACCACATCAGGCGCACGCCGGCACCCGTGGCCGGAATGCTGCCCACGTCGGGGGTGCCACGCACCACGAAGCCGGCGTCGGTGTTCAGGCGAAGCAGGTTCACGCCACCGCTCGAGGCCACGAAGGCCGAGTCCTGCGCGGCGGCGGAGGAGGCGGTCACGGCCACGGCGGCAACCGCCAGGGCGGACAGGGCAAATCGCTTCATCGTCTGCATCTCGTGAGAGGGTCTGCTACGTACTGCGAGAGACGGGGAGGGGCGGATCGCTCCGCCCCTCCCCTTCCAGCCCTTCGGAACGATCAGTTGCGCGGCGCGGCCGTCACCAGCGCCTCCAGGCGCTCCAGCCGGGCGCGCAGGCCGGCGTTCTCGGCCTCCAGGGCCTCGATGCGCCGCTGCTGCTCCGCCGTGCGGGCATCCAGCGCCTGGGCGGCCGCCAGGGCCACGCCGTCCGCATCCACCGTGCCGATGGTCACGTCGTCGCTGCCCAGGCCGAACGCGGCGCGAAAGTCCTGCGCCGTGGGGCCCAGGTGGCGAATGCCGTCGTCGTCCGTGCGGTAGCTCCAGCTGGTGATGGGCATGGCCCGCAGCCGCGTGAGCACGTCCTCACCCGCCACCGGCTCGAAGAGGTGCTTGCGGTTCACGTCCGACGTGTTGGTCCACACGCCGCTCGTGGACAGGTAGGCGCCCGTGCTGGTGCTGATGACGGCGTTGCTCTGGCCCCAGTTGCTCACGCTGGCGCCGGACTGGATGGTCACGCCCGTGCTCAGGTTGCTGCTGGTGAAGATCCGGAAGCCGCCGCTCACGCGCCAGTTGGCGGAGTGGTTCACGCCCGCGCGCAGCGTGTCGACCGACGAGCGGTCCGAGAACACGAACGAGCCCTGGCGGGCGTTGGTGTGCGCGTGGTAGCCCAGGGCCACCGACGCGGCGCCCGACGCCGTGTTGTCCTCGCCCGCGGCAAACGACGACACCTGCGCGGCCGTGCTGCGCAGGCCGAACGCCACGGCGTTGCTGGCGCTGGCGCGCACGTCCTGGCCAATGGCCACGGAGTAGTCGCCGATGTTGGCGGCGTCCCACTGCGTGCCGTTGATGCCGCCCGCGCGGAAGGCAGCCTTGCGCGGGTACCACATCATGCGCGTGCCCGAGCCCTCGGCGGGGATGCCGGTGCCGGAGGGGTCACCGTCGTACGTGCCGCCAAAGAGGGCGCCCGCGTCCACGTTCACGCGGAACAGGCCCTGACCACCACTGCTCACCGCGAACGCGCTGTCGGGAGTCTGCGCGTTCGCCGCCGAGGCGCCCATCACAAGGGCGCCGGCCACCAGCGCGGAGTTGAGGATCTTCTTCATCGTGTGCTCGGGAGGGAGGTCAGGGGATGGAGATGGAAAGGGGCTTGGAGCCGTCCACCACCAGCGAGCCGTCGCTGATGGACACCGGGCCGGAGGTGGTCGAGGAGCGCTGCACCCGCGTGCCGCCGCTGATGATCACGCTGGGCAGGTTGCCGCCCGTCACCATGCCGCCGCCGCGCATCCACAGCGTGCCACCGGTGATGCTGCCCGGCGCGTCCACGCTGCCCCACGCCGTCAGCGTCCGGCCGTTGAGCGTGAGCGTGGCGCCGCTGTTGACGGTGAGGTTGGTGACCTGCACGTCCGCCGACAGCGCGGGCATGCTGTCGATGGACACGTTCGCGCGGTTAACGGCCGGGATCAGCACGGTGCTGCCCGAATCCGGGACCATGTTGTTCTCCCAGTTGTCCGGATCCGTCCAGTCACTGCTCTCGCTGCCGTCCCACACCTTGTCCGTGAACGTCATGTCGTCGTCCGGCTGGGCCGCCTGGATCGTAACCACGAAGCTGAACTTCGTCGTTACGCTTGGCACCTGGAACTGCCACAGCATTGGCGAAGAGATCTCGGTCGGGGCCAGGACTTCGTTGTACATGAAGTAGTCCTGAGGGGCCCCGGTCGTGATGGGAAGCGAACCGGTGGGGTTGAACACGGTGACCGGACCAGGCCCGCTGGTCACGATCGGCTCCGCCGAGAAGAAAACCATCACTCCAGAGTTTGCGCCAAGGCTGTCGAGCCCCAGTACCTGCTGCGTGAGGTTCTGAACCGTGACGTTGATCTGGAAGATCTGAGTGTCTGCATCGTACGAGCCGCCTGAGCTCGCGAGCTTGATGTCGCGATTCTGCACGCCGAAGATGCGGGAGAGCTTGACGTCCGAACCGGCCGTGGGGTCGGGCGACGCGCAGGACATCGTCCCGCCCTGGACCTCCACCGTGCACTGGAGGGCGGCCATTCCCACGGGGGTCGGTTCGACCACCGGGGCCACGGGAGAGCTGTCCGTGCACGCGGCGGCGAGCAACGGAATCAGCAGCGCGAGGCCGCGAAGCGGCCTTCGGTTGAGAGAGTTGTTCATGAGCCGTTGAGGAGGGAGGGCTGGCGATCCGTCAGGAAGGCAAGTCCGTCAAGAAAGGGTGCGCCAAAGTTAGGTATCAGCACGCGTACGCGCAAGTAATCCGTTGCGCGCGCACCACATATACGTCAATTGTCGGCCCGATTCAGCGCCAGGTTAACCCCCCGCCGCCGCCGAAGAACCGATCTGCCGTACGACGATGGGGACGGTCACCGGCACCCGTCGTCGATCAACAACCGTTAACAACCACACACCTCGCGATCTCCATCCGGAGCCCGATGGTTGACAGACAGTGAATTCCGGTTTACACATGTAAACCATGGATGACATCAAGAGCCGAATCGTGTCGGCGGCGCGGGCGCTGTACTTCGAACGGGAGCCGGACGCGGTGACCATGCGCGCCGTGGCGGAACGCGTGGGCGTGACGGCCACGGCGCTGTACCGCCACTTCGCGGACAAGGACGCCATCCTGCGCGAGGTGATGGGCGAGGGGTCGCGCCTGCTGGGCAGCCACCTGTTCCGCGCGCTGGAGGCCCCTACCCCGCTGGAGCGCCTGCGGGCCACGGCCAACGCCTACTTGGACTTCGCGGTGGCGCAGCCACAGGCCTACCGGGCCCTGTTCAAGGGCGCGGAGCCCGAGGAAAGCTCGCCCATCCAGCTGCAGCGGGGCGCCATGCGGCGTTTTCTGCGCGACCGCGTGCGCGAGGCCATGGACGCGGGCGTGCTGGCGCCGGGGGATCCGGACGGGACGGCACTCTCCGTGTGGGCCACGCTCCACGGGCTCGCTTCCCTGCACCAGGCCGGCATCACCCGCGTGGAATGGGTGCGTGAACAAGTGTTAACCAACCTCATCGAAGGAGTGCGTGCATCTAATTCCGTGGAGACAGGATGATAACACGCGTTAACAACGGCGGTTCAGGGCCCGATTTCGTCGCGAAGGGGCCCTCACCCGCTCGCTGTCGCTCCCACCCTCTCCCGCAAACTGCGCGGGAGAGGGTATAGACTTCCACGAGCACCCGGCCGCGTGGCGGGATTTTCTCAGAGGGTGTGTTGCCGGACACCGCGCTGCGAACGCGTCAACCTGAGGAGCCGCCGCGCAAAACCCGTTTCGCGCGGGTTTCGTGGCGGTGAGGAAGGATCTGCCGGCGAAGCTCGAAGGCGGCTTCCCGTGTGTGAGATCCGCCCCGAGTCTCGCACACAAGATGCTTCGTCGCGCCAAAGCAAATGCCACGTCAGGCCTGCGCGGCGCTCCTCAGGATGACGCTCCCCGGCTCCGTTGAAAAGCAGGTTGGCAACCCCCTCTCAGGGGTGGAGCCTCGCCATCCGGCTCTCCGCAGGTGAAGCCTCGTTCGCATCGCGCGTCAGCGCGAGACGGGGCTTGTGGCTGTCCCAGCGGCGGCTTCAGCCGCTCAGGGACGCGCGACGCCAGCACCCCACGCGCAAAGGCCCGCCTCCGCGCATCT
>NZ_DASURI010000494.1:0-4520 GCF_036280135.1 Longimicrobium sp. | reverse complement strand
CGCGGATCCCAGCCGTCCAGCACGCGCACGATGTCGTACGCGGCCGCCTGCTCCGCCGTGAGCACGCGGCGCGACGGGCTGGCGACGGCGCCGGGGCCCGTGCTGCCGAACTCGAAGAACCGCGCGTCTTCCGGCCGGTTTTCCTTGCGATTGCCCGCCGCGTCCGTGCTGTTCATGGGCGACCAGCCCGTGGCGCCGACGTGGTCGTCCATCCACGTGCGGATGAACACCGCCCTGCCGATCGCCTCCGGGTTGCCCGACGGGTGCCACGGCCGGCCCAGCGTGACGGAGCTCGGCGCCATCCCCGGCGTCTCCTTCCGCAGCCGGCTGTCCACGAAGACGAAGCCGTACGGATTGCGGACGTGCGTGCTGGGCGCCGTGATGTAGCCGTTGTTGGTGGCGCTGCCGCGGTCGCGCGAGACGATGTCGCAGTCGTCGAACACGGCGCGCCCCCAGCCGAAGATGAAGTCCACCGTCCCCGACACCACGCAACGGTTGAAGTACGCGCGCCCCGCGTTGGGGAACAGCGTGTCCTGGTATCCGGTGATCGCGCACTCGCGAAACACGGCCTGGTCGCTGCCCTCGTCCAGCATCACGGCCACGCCCTGCGTCCCCGTCACCTTCGTGGAGTCGGAATCGGGCTTGGCGGCGTTGGCGGGAAGGTCGAACGCGTTCTCCACCGTCATCCCCTCCAGGCGAAAGCCCGGCGCGGCGATGCGCAGCGTGAAGCTCCCGCGCGTGCCGTACGGCCATCCGCCCGGGCTGCGATGCCCCGCGGCGGCGTCATAGGTGAGGACGGTCGCGTCCCGCCCATCGCCGATCAGGTGCACGTGGGGCGCGACCACGCTCAGCTTCTCCCGGTAGCGGCCCGCGCGGATGCGGATGATGAACGGCGTCCGGCCGTCCAGCGGGGCCGTGGCCAGCGCCGCGCCGATGGTGCGGTACCAGCGCACGCTGTCGTCCCGCATCTCGCCGTCCGGCCCGGTGTAGCCCGCGTCCACCACGGCGGACCAGGCGGCCAGCGGATGCGGCAGCGGCGCCGCGTGGCGGGGCGTCCACGCGCTGTCGTAGTCCAGCAGCACCGTCGCGGGCTGGTCCGTGAACCAGCCGTAGCCCCACGCGCTGTCCGCCAGCTGGCGCCAATCGTAGAGGAGGGCGCCGTCGCGGTTGGCGAACACCGCGCGGTTGGTGCCCAGCTCGGCAAAGCGCGCCCACAGCGGGCCGGCGCCCTCCGTCACCACCGGCTTCTCGCCGGGCTGGCGCACGTAGCCCCACAGCATGTTCTCGCGCATCCACGCCGCCGCCCCGCGGATGGCCACGGGCGCGCGCGGATCGGGCGGATCCAGCTCCATCAGCAGCGCGGCGAGCGCGGGACCTTCCTTGCCGCTCAGCGCCGCCGGCTCAAAGCTGCGCGCGCCGACGGGCGCCAGCGTGAGCGGATCGTGCTGCGCGGCCCAGACCGTCCGCCGGCCGTCGATCACCACCTGGCTGTCCAGGATGCAGCCGATGCCCCGCTCCACGCTGGCCGCCGCGCGCGTCCGCGTCGCCGCGGGGACGAACGGCGCCTCGCCGGCCGCGACGTCGCGCAGCAGGCGCAGGACGTTCGCCATGGCGTCGTCGTTGAACGTAGCCGCGTCGTGGTAGCCGCCTTCCAGCGGCCAGACCTGCGGCCAGCAGCCGTTGGGAAACTGCGCGCGCAGCAGGTACTCCACCCCACGCGCGAACGCCTGCCGATACCGCTCATCCGGTCGCACCTGGTCCGTGCGGAGCAGGAAGCGCATGTGCTCCGTCGCGGCGCCGTTGTCGATCGTCCCCACGTAGTGCCAGCGCGCGCCTTCCGCGTAGCCCTGGCCCCGCGCGCGCGGCCCCCGCGTGTGGTCGACGTGCTTGCTCCACCCGCCGGACGGAGCCTGGTACGACAGGATGGATTCCGCCACACGCCGCGCCTCGTCTCCCGCCAACCACGCATCCGTCATCGCCGGCGTGACGGCGAAGTTGGGCCCGGACGGCGGCGCCGTCGCCTCCGCGCGGCCCGTAGCGCGCAGCTCGGCGGCGAGGGACGCGCGGTCCGTTTCCATCTGCCGCCGCGACGCCTCGACGTACGCCTCCCACGCGGCGCGTTCCTCCGCCGGCAGCGCGGCGATGCGGGCCGGCGCCAGGTATCCGCCGTCCGGCACCCGCGGCTGCGTGTGCAGCGGCGCGGCGGACGCGGCGAGCGCGAGAACGGCGAGGGATCGGCGGATGCGCATCATCAGCGGGCGGCGGCGGAGTCGGGCTGCACGACGAGCAGGGCCGCCAGCGCGGGGACGGATTCGCGGATGCCCTGCACGGCCAGCCCCGCCATGATCTCCGCGCCGATGGGCGAGAAGTGCGTGTTGTCGTCCAGCCCCGCCGGGTAGTTGGGCTGCTCGCCGGGGCCGAAGATGAGGAAGAGCGACCTGGAGCGATCGGGCCCGTACTCGCGCAGCACGCGCTCGCTGGCGCGGTGCATGTCGATGAGCGGCACGTCGAGCTCCGCGGCGACGGCGCGGACGAGGTCCGGGTACTCTCCGTGCGAGTCGCGGAAGACGCCGTTCTCGTCGAAGCGGCGGCGCATGACGGGCGTCATCAGCACGGGGTTGGCGTTCTTTGCGCGGACGTCGGCGACGAAGCGGGCCAGGTTGCGGCGGTAGTCGGCCGGTGGCGTATAGCGGTCGACCTTGTCCACGGACGCGTCGTTGTGGCCAAACTCGATGAAGACGTAGTCACCGGGCCGCAGGTCGTCCACGATGGCCTGCCAGCGGCCTTCCTCGATGAACGTGCGCGTGCTGCGGCCGTTGCGGGCGCGGTTGTCCACGCGGACGCGGTCAATGTCGAAGTGCTGCTGCAGCATCTCGCCCCATCCCGTCTCCGGCCGCCTGGTCACCAGCTTTTGGGCGATGGTGCTGTCGCCGGCCAGGTACAGCGTCACGGGCCGGTCCGCCACGAACGCGGCGAGCAGCAACACCAGCAGCACGGGCAGGATGCGGAGCGTCTTCATCGGCTTTCGCGAGGTGGATGGATCACGACGAACTGCATCCTCACGCAGAGGGAGCAGAGGCAGCAGAGTACTTCAAAAGCAGTTGCAGTACTGCTGCCTCTGCTCCCTCTGCGTGAGAAATTCTTTTCCTCAGTTTCCGGCAGACGGCTCGGTGATGCGGAAGAAGTCGAACTCCGCGTGGCCCGTGGCGGGTGCACCGGCCGGCGCGAGCGCGAACAGGCCCACCTTCGCGCCGATCCATCGCCCCTCGCGCGCCACGAACGAATCGCCGATGGACCTCCACGTCCGCCCGTCCGCGCTGTAGGAGAAGCGGGTGCGCGCGCCGTCCTCCATCGTCACGCGCAGCTGCACGGACGCGCCGCGCAGGGGCACGCACGTCTCCGTCTCGCGGCCGCCCTGGTGCGCATCCGTCGCCGTCGCATGCACCAGCTCATAGCCATCCGCCGTCCGGCGCACGGCCAGCGACGCGTAGTCCATCCCCATCAGCACCACGCCCGCGCGCTCCCCCATCCGCAGGTCGGAAAAGGAGATGCGCGTGATCGCATCGAACGCGGGCGCGGGAATCTTCTGCAGCAGGAGATTGGGGACGCGCCACAGGTTCACGGCGCTATCCGGCATCGCGACCGCGTTCAGCCGCAGCCGACCATCCGCCACGGACGACCACGCGGCGCGCGGGTTGGCGTGCCACTGCCACTGCAGTCCGGGCGCGGCGGAATCGAACTCGTCCGACGTCTGCGGCACCACGGGCGGATGCGACGCGCCCACGTTCGGCATCGTCCACTCGAGGACCGGCTCGCCCGTGCCGTCGCCGTTGGCATCCACGCCCATCACGGGCCAGCCGTCGCGCCACGCCAGGGGCTGCAGGTGCACGATGCGGCCGTACGCCCCGCGATCCTGAAAGTGGATGAACCAGTCCTCGCCCGTGCGCGTGTCCACCCATCCGCCCTGGTGCGGGCCGTTCACGGGCGTGGAGCCCTGCGCCAGGACGATTTTGTCCTCGTATGGACCAAACACGCCGCGCGAGCGCAGCACCGTCTGCCATCCCGTGGGCACGCCGCCCGCCGGCGCGAAGATGTAGTACCAGCCGTCGCGCTTGTAGAACTTGGGCCCCTCCATGGTGGGATGCGCCACGGAGTCTTCGAACACCAGCGTGCCCTCGTCCAGCAGCCGCGTGCCATCGGGGCTCATGCGGTTCACGTGCAGGCGGTGCTTGATGCCGGACCGGCTGCGGGCGAACGCGTGGACGAGGTACGCGCTGCCGTCGTCGTCCCACAGCGGTGCGGGGTCGATCCACCCGCGCGCTGCGTGGACCAGCACGGGCGGCTCCCAGGCGCCGCGGACGTCGCGCGTGCGCACGCGGTAGATGCCGCGATCCGGGTCGCCCCAGAAGATCCAGAACCAGCCATCGTGAAAGCGGATGGACGGCGCCCACACGCCGTTGCCGTGCTGCGGCGCGTCGAACGACGCATCCGGCCAGGCGGGAAGGGCATGGTTGACGAGG
>NZ_DASURI010000493.1:0-3364 GCF_036280135.1 Longimicrobium sp. | reverse complement strand
GACGCTGAAGCGGCTCTTGTGGATGAAGACGGGCCGCCCCTCGGCGATGGCGCGGCGGGCGGCGTCGCGCGCGGCGTCATCGTCCGCGTCGCGGGCCAGGACGATGGGATCGGCGGGGCGGATCTCGTCGATGATGTCGGCGCCGGCACGCTCGTCCGCGTCGTCCGCAAGGCCCATGCAGTGCGGCGGATACGTGCCCTTCGTGGCATCCGGCGCCACGGGGTCGATCTCCGCGTCGCCGTACGCGTGCCAGTCGCCCGTGTAGACGATGGCGGCGCAGTGGTCGCGCATCCATTCCGTGGCGCGGACGAGCGCGGGGACGATCTGCAGGGCGCCGGCGTCCTGGCCGTTGTCGAACAGGTCGTGCACGTACAGCCGTCCGCCCTGCTCCGGCGGCAGCATGAAGTCGTTCTGCACGTCCACGATCCAGCCGATGCGTCTGGGGCCTTGCCCGGGCATATGCTTGCTCCCTGGTTGGGATGTCGATTCGTTCGGCTTGGTGACGGCGGGTTACGGGGGACAGGTTAGAGGGACAGCCCGCAACCCCGGCCCGTCATCATCCCGCTTTTACTTTCGCACTTTCGCACTTTCGCACTTTCGCACTTTCGCACTTTCGCACTTTCGCACTTTCGCACTTTCGCACTTTCGCACTTTCGCACTTTCGCACTTTCGCACTCTCGCACTCTCGCACTCTCGCACTGCCGTTCACACCCGGTCCCAGTCCACGCGGACGAGGCGCGGATTCTCCCGGAACTGCCGTCCCACCTTGCCCTCCGCGTGGCCATCCACGCGGACGAGGTCCGCCGTGAAGTCGAAGTCCGTCAGCAGGCCGTTGTCGCCGCGGCTGTGGCCCAGCAGGCTGCTGCCCACGCCGTACGCCACGACGGGCACGCCTTCCTTCTCGAACGTCCTGATCTTGTCCGGGGTGAACCCGCCGCTGACGACGATGCCCACGGATTGAAAGCCCTCCGCGTCCAGCGCCGCGCGCATCTTGCGGACGAGGTGCGCGTTCACGCCCGTGAGCTTGGCGCGCCCCCACACCGCCGGGTCGCCGATAAGCGACTGGTCGATCAGCCGCTCGCTCGTGTCCACCCGCACGCCCGTGAGCACGCCGTCGCCCAGCTCCGCGCGCACGGCCCGCGCGACGGCCAGCGACGTCTCCACGGCGTTGTTGTCATAATCGACGAGCGACATGACCCGCACGTCGGGCTCCTCGGCCTTGAGGTAGCGGGCAAAGGCGAGCGTGGCCGCGACCGTGTCGCCGTTGAAGGCAGCGATCATGGCGTGCGGCATGGTGCCCACGCCCCGCGCACCCCACCACGCGCCCGCCGCGTCGCTGCTGACGCTCTCCGCGCCGCCCACCTGCGCCGCGTAGCCGTCCGGCGTCTGCACGCGCCAGTCGTCGTGGCGCGGCGCCATGAAGATGATGGGCTTTCCGTTGGCCGCCTCCACCACCGTCCGCGTGTTGGACGCCACGAGGCTGCGGCGCGCCAGCACGCCCAGCAGCGGCGTTTCCAGGTGCGCGAAGCCGGCGTACGGCCCCGTGACGTGCATCACCGGCTCCCAGTCGTCCTCGCCGCCGGCGTTGATGGTCTCGCCCTCCAGCAGCGTGTCGATCTCCAGCGCGCGGTAGTCCGAGCCGGGGGTGAGCTGCGTCTGCAGCAGGCGCACGGCCTCGTACACGCCCGCCAGCACGCCGCGCCGCTTGGCGAACACCTGCATGGTCACGACGGGGTCGCGCCCCGCGTGGCGCAGCGTGTTGGCCGTGCGGACAAAGTAGCGGTCCGACAGCCACCCGCTGCAGATCCGCGGGTCGAACTGGAACACTTCACGCGGAAACTGGCTCAAGCCCTCGTGCAGCCGGTCGCTGCGCTCCTGGGTACCGCCCGTTGTCTGGCTCATGCGTCGCGGAAGGAAGTAGAGTCGGTGCCGTGTTCATCATTCTCTAAACGAGAATAATAGGATGAATGCACGGCGTCAAGCAGAATCGGCGTGATGCCGCGCGTCAGCGGTCGCTCGCGGTGAGCGGGAGCCACGGAAAGCGGATGGAGGTGTCCAGGCGCGCGCGGACGGCATCGTCCAGGAACCGGTAGATCTCGGGCGCCACGCCGGGGCCCTTCCCCTCCCGCTCGCGGCGCTGCCCCGTCTTGCCCACGATGCGCGGCGCGCGCGCCTCCGTCCGCGCGGGCGGCGCCACCGCGCGGCGAAAGTTGGACCGGTGCAGCGGGCGCCCCGCGATGGCCTCGCAGGCGGCCTGCAGCTCGTCCAGCGTGGCCCGCGGGCCGGTAAGGGCCATCAGCGCGGCGGGCATGTACTTGATCTTGCCGCGGATGCGTCCCAGTGCGTCCGCCAGGATCTCGCGGTGATCGAACGCCATCTCCCGCCCGAACAACGCGTCGTCGTCCCGCGGTTCGGACCGGCCCCAGCGGTCGCGCCGCCCCTCGGGGACGAGGGCGGACTCCACGAGCAGGGCCCAGCGCTCCGCCGTGCGCTCCTCGTTCCAGTCGTCCAGGTCGAACAGGTCGCGGACGCGCGCCAGGCGCGTCCGGTCGCGTCCCGCCCATCCGTCCAGCGCCCGGCGCACGCCGAGGGTGCCGGCGCGGCGCGCGTCGTCGCGCACGTCCTCCCAGGGCAGGTACGCGTAGACGTCGGCCCAGTGGGCGCGCGTGGCGTCGTCGGCCCCTTTCGGCTCGGCGGGCTCGGAGACGAGCATGAGGTACGCGGCCGTGGTCACGCGCGCGCCGCGGGCCGTCCACGCGCCCGTCTTTTCGTCGCGGGTGCCGGCGAACTGGCGCGGGTCGCGGCCGTTGCGGCTGTAGCTGGCGAGGGCTTCCACGTACTCCGGCGCGCGGATGCCCGTCTCCTCGTCCAGCTCGCGGATGGCGGCCTGGCGTGTGTCGGCGTCTTCCCAGTCCATGAAGCCGCCCGGCCACGCGTCCAGCCCGCCGAACGGGTCCTTGCCGCGCTCCACGAGCAGGGCGCGCAGGGTCCACTCGGTGCCGTTTTCCAGGGCCAGCGCCACGGCGTCGCCCGTGACGGCCTGGAGCGGGTAGTCGCCCGCGTTGTAGCGTACCGCCCACTCCGGGACGTCTTCGTCCGGGGGGATGTCGATGGGTTCGCTCACGGATTCTCCGGCGGATGTGCGAAAGCGTCGCTACATTCTCGACGCGAGAACTACGCCGGGAGCGCACGGAAGCGCAAGGGGGCTTGAACCGACAGGGAGTCCGTCGCTGCGCGACGGGGGCCCTCTCCCCCGACCGCCTTTTTGAACGTTCCTCGCAACGGCGGTCGACCCCTCCCCCAACTTCGGGGGAGGGTTGGCGAGAAGGCGAGATCCGCGCGCGAAAGCCGGTTCCACACGGAC
>NZ_DASURI010000492.1:0-4079 GCF_036280135.1 Longimicrobium sp. | reverse complement strand
ACTAACGCACTAACGCACTAACGCACTAACGCACTAACGCACTAACGCACTAACGCACTAACGCACTAACGCACTAACGCACTAACGCACTAACGCACTAACGCACTAACGCACTTCACGGCTGGCGGTACGACCGCACGTTCTCGTCCAGGTTCATGTAGCGGTCGCGCAGCATGGTCTCGCGGCTCACCATGGGCACCTGCTGCCCGCGGATGATCACCTGGTCCACGCGCGTGAGCAGCTCCAGCGGGTCGCCGTCCCACACGACCACGTTGGCCACCTTGCCCGGCTCCAGCGTGCCGTAGCGGTCCGCCACGCCGAAGATCTGCGCGGGGTACAGCGTCACGGCGCGCAGCGCCTCCTCGTACGGAAGGCCGTACGCCACGGCATTGCCGGCCTCCTGGCGGATGTTGAAGGCCTTGTACGTCTCGCCCGTGGTGATGGCCACCTGCACGCCGGCCCGGCGCAGCAGCGCCGCGTTGTCGTACCGCGCGCCCAGCGACTCGAAGCTCTCCGGCAGGTTGCGCAGCACCTTCACCAGCACGGGGACGCGGGCGCGGGCCAGGTCGTCGGCCACCATCCACCCCTCGGTACCGCCCGCGATGATGAGCTTGAGGTTGTACTCCTGCGCGATGCGGATGGCCGTCTGGATGTCGCTGGCGCGGTGTGCCTCCAGCACCAGGGGCAGCTCGCCGCGCAGCACGGGCTGCAGGGCGGCCAGGTCCAGCCGGCTGATGGAGAATTGCCGCGTCTCGCCGCGCTCGAACGCCTGCGGGTTGCGGGCCCACACGCGCGCGTCCTCCAGCGCCTCGCGCAGGCGCATGAACAGGCCCCCGCGCGTCCCGCCGCCCGCGTCGTCCTGCTCGCTCTCGCTCACGGAGCCGAACATGGCGATGGGCGAGCGGATGGCCATCTCGCCCACGTTGTCGCCGATCAGGTCGAACGCCAGCCCCTGGCCGGAGATCAGCCCCCCCGCCGGACGGCTGACCACCGTCGTCACGCCGGCGATGCGGGTGACGGGGATGACCATCGACCGGGGGTTGATGCCGTCCGCCACGTTGAAGGCGGCCGCCACCTGGTCCTCGTCCTGGAAGCGGTAGTCGTTGGTCGTGCCGACGGCATCCACCTCCACGAGCGCGATGTTGGTGGACGACTCGAAGAGGCCGGGCGTGACCGTCTTGCCCGTGGCGTCGATGCGCACGGCGCCGGCGGGGATGGCCACGTTGGCCCCTACGGCGGCGATGCGGCCGTTCTGGATCAGGACGGTGCCGTTGGGGATGGCCGGGCCCGAGATGGGCATGACCGTGCCGCCCGTGATGGCGATGGTCTGCGCCGCGGCGGGCGTGGCCAGCAGGGCCGCGGCGGCCGCGGCGATCAGCGTGCGGTTAGTCATTCGAGGCCTCCCTCGGGAACAGGCCCACCTCGAAGTCCGTCCTGGGCTGGCGCGACGGGTCGAAGCGGTCAAAGAGCAGCGCGCCGTCGATGTACACCCGGTCGGCGCGGGCGTACACGCTGAACGGGTTGTGCGACCAGATGACGACGTCCGCCATCTTGCCCGGCTCCAGCGTGCCCACCTGGTCCTGGATGCCCAGGGCCCACGCCGGGTTGGCCGTCAGCCAGCGCAGGGCGTCGTTCTCCGACACCTCGATCCCCGCCTCGCGGCCGGCCTCGATGGCCTTGGCGGCTTCCTGGTTGAGCTTCTGGATGCCCGTGGGGTCGTCGGAGTGCACGATGGCGCGGGCGCCGGCCTGGTGCACCATGGCGATGTTGGCACGGGTAAAGTCCAGCGCCTCCATCTTGAAGCCCCACCAGTCGGCCCACAGCGAGCCGCTGATGCTGTCGCGCACCATCAGGTCGCGGATCTTGTACGCCTCCACGCCGTGGTGAAACGAGCGGATGCGGAAGCCGAACTCGTGCGAGATGTCGATCATCTGCGCCATCTCGTCGGCGCGGTAGCAGTGGTTGTGGACGAGGATGTCGCCCCGCAGCACGCCCGCCAGCGTCTCCAGCTCCAGGTCGCGCGTGGGCGCGTTGGCACCGTTGCTGCCCGCCGCGTCCATCCGCCGGCGGTAGTCGGCGGCGCGGATCCAGGCGCTGCGGTAGCCGGCCACGTTGCCCATGCGGGTGCTGGGGCCGCCGCGGTTGCCGTACACGCGCTTGGGATTCTCGCCGCAGGCGATCTTGAGCCCGTATGGCGCGCCGGGAAACTTCATTCCCTGCACGGTGCGGCTGGGCACGTTCTTGAGCGTGACGCTGCGTCCGCCGAACAGGTTGGCGCTGCCGGGAAGGATCTGCAGGGAGGTGATGCCGCCCTCCAGCGCCCGCGTAAAGCCGGGGTCCTGGGGCCACACCGAGTGCTCCACCCACACCTCGGCGGTGTTGGGGCTGGTGGCCTCGTTGCCGTCGGAGTGCGCCTGCACGCCGGGCGAGGCGTACGCGCCCAGGTGCGAGTGGGTGTCGATGATCCCGGGCGTGACCCACTTGCCGGTGGCGTCCACCACCACGGCGTTGGCCGGCGCCTCCACCGTCTGGCCGACGGCGGCGATGCGGCCGTCCACCATCAGCACCTGGCCGTTGGGGATGACCTGCCCCGCCGCGGTCATGACGGTGCCGCCGCGGATGAGGGTGGGCACGGACGGCAGGGGCCGGTACGTGGACGGGAACGCGTCCGCGGGCCGCTGCGGCGCGTTCTGCTGCGCCGGTGCCGTGGCGGGCCGCGCCTGCCCCTGTGAGCAGGCGGCCGCCGTGGCCGCGAGCGCAAGGGCGGACAACGCACGCTTCATGGGTCTCTCCTGAAGGCGTTGCGGGAGGATGCGACGGGCGGAATTCAGCTTTTTTAGCACCGGCTGGAACGCCGTTTCTCCGGCGGAAATGCGCGTCGGAGCGTCGCGGGGAAGTGGGCGCCATTCTAGCCGTATACGGGATACCGGGGCAAGGGCGAACGTCCGTTCGAGGAGGGGACGGAGATCCGCCGATGCCCCGTTTCCCGTGCGGGCGGAGCGCCCCCCATCCCTGCCTTCCCCCATAAACGGCATGGGGGAAGGTGATCACAACCCAAGCACGATGGCGGACTGTCTGCCGGCCCGCGAAAGGCCCCCCACCCCCCGACCCCCCTGCCCCCGCTTCGCGGGAGAGGGGGAGAACTGCATTCCGGGTGGAGGTTGCCCCGGTGCAATCGGCTCGTCGAAGTCTACACCCTCTCCCGCGCAGTTTGCGGGAGAGGGTGCGAGCGACAGCGAGCGGGTGAGGGCCTGTGCCGCTCCCCGGACGACCACCGTCCCCCCGAGAGGACGCCTCCCGCGCTGCGACCGTAGCAGAAACTGGAAACATCCGCGTACTTGCTAGGATATTATCCCACTGTGACTTGGCACCGCCGTTGCTCGTCTGCCACGCCGAGATTCGGACGCATGATCACCGAACATGGGAGCCCCACGCAGATGAAGACGACGTTCAACCTGGCCCTTGCAGCGGCGCTTGCGGCTACGCTCATGGCCGCCCCCGCCGACGCGCAGGGGCGCGGACGCGGCAACGACCACCGCGACCGTGACCGGCAGGAGCAGCGCGACCGTGACCGGGACGACGATGACGATCGTCCCCGCTTCGAGCGCCGCCGCACGGACGACCGGCGCGCGGACGACCGCCGCTACGATGATCGCGTGTCCAGCCAGCAGCAGCGCCGCGTGCCGCCCGGTTGGTGCCAGGGCCGGGGCAACCCGCACAACACGGCGGAGAACTGCCGCTACAACAGCCAGCACAGCCGCTGGGAGCGCTACGACAGCCGCACGGGCCGGTACGAGACGTACGACACGTACAACCGCAACGTCAGCGGATCGTCGTACGAGTCGGCGCACCGTGACTTTCACTACTCGCACGACCGCCAGTGCCGCGAGCGCGCCGCGCAGCGCCCGCTGGACGTGCGCTGGCAGATCCAGGTGCGCTCCGAGTGCAAGTCCGTCCACGACGACTTCCATCGCCGCTGGGGCATCGCCCACCGCTGAGCCGCACGTCATTGGATGACGCAAAGGCCCGCTCCCCCTCGAGGGAGCGGGCCTTCGTGTATCATCCGCATCGGCCGGAAT
>NZ_DASURI010000491.1:0-7210 GCF_036280135.1 Longimicrobium sp. | reverse complement strand
CGCGCGCAGCCGCGCCGTCAGGGCGGGCGTGTGCGCCAGGGTGCGCATGGCCTGCTGCCGGGCGTGGATGCCCGGTGCCGCCAGTGCCGACAGCTGGTCCGCGACGGCGCGCAGGCGGCCCTCGGCGGCGTGGACGGCCGTCTGCTTGACCTCGGCGTGCGCGAAGAACACGCCGCCCGCCAGGATGGCGGCCAGCAGCGCCGTGATCAGCAGCGGGAGCTTGTGCTCCAGCGACAAGCCGCGGCGATCGGGGTGGGGCGTGGAACCGGGAGTGGTAGCGGGCTGCGACACCATGCACGCGTCCTTGCCGTGTGCCGGAAACCGCGTGCGGGCGTCCCGGCGAGGGTGGGGAACGGATTCGCTCAACTTATGCCGTCGCGCCGGATCCGCCAACCCGCGCCCCGGCATCGGCGAACGGCGGATGCGACGCTCCGCGGATTCCTGTCGCGTTCCGCGCGTCCCGCATCCGCCCGGCGTACGCCCGCTGCCGGTTGGCGACGATATCCATCACCGGCACCTGCATCGGCGACGTCGGATTCATCAGCATCCGTCCAGTATCGGCCGGAGATGGCGTCCAGTAAATAGACGGTGCTCCCCGTCCCGGGAGTGCCCGCGAGCGTCGTCGTGGGGAAGCGCCTGCCTGGAATCGCAGAGGAGCGCCCGCGTGGAACTCGCATTCGCACAAGGCTTTGGGCGCGAATGAAGGATCTTGTGTGCGAAGCGTGAGGCCGGATTGCGTGCGTCAGAGCCGGCGTGTCGCTTTGCGGGCAAGATCCTTCGTCGCCGCCACGGATCGCGCCCGGGCAGGGATCACGCGGCGGCTCCTCAGGATGACGCTCTATCCGCGGGATCAAGGGTTCAACACCTCTGATGCCGCTGTTTCAACCTCCCCCAGGGGTTTTTGGGGGAGGTGGGCGAGTTCCGCGAGCCCGGAGGGGGCGCTCGCGCAGGGCCTGCCCTGGCTTCCATCAGCGAACGTCGGCGTGGAGAAAAGACGAAACCGGCGAGGAGCGCGCCTCGCCGGTCTCGGAACCGTCAGTCGTCCGCCGAAGCCGTCAGGGGACGGCGATGCGCGACGGGAGGCCGCGGGCCTGCAGGTCCTCCGTCGTCACGTTCGTGTAGTTGTCCGCGCGGTCGCTCAGGCCGATGCGAACCACGACGATCTCGCCGTTCACCTCGGCCGTGGGGGCGATCACGCGGCAGGTCCACGTGCCGGACGTGTGCGACACGGCCACCGAATCCGCCGAGCAGGTGTTGATCCGGCTGAGCGAGCCGCCCGGGCTGGCGATCTCGATGCCCGTGCGGTCGATGCCCGAGCCCACGTCCGTGGCCGTGAAGCGCGCCACCAGCCAGTGGCCCGTGGGCGCGCTCTCCAGGGAGAGCGTGAGCCCCGTGAGCACCGGCGCCACCCTGTCGTACGCCAGGTTCTCGACGAAGAACTGGATGTCGGGCGGATACCGCCGCGCCAGCATCTCCGCGCCCGTGTGCGTGGTGACGTTGCCCAGCTTGTCGCGCGCGCTGATGGGGTCCAGCGTCCAGGTGCCGTGCCCCGCGTTGGGCGGGATGGGCAGGTCGCACGACCAGAGCGCGTTCCAGTCGGGCGCGCCGTCCTGCCTGGTCAGGTTGCACGACGCCGTCTGCACGCCGTCGGGGGCGCGGGCCGTAAGGCGCACGGCCGCCACGCCGTCCGGGTCCTGCACGCTCCAGAACTGGATGGTCAACCGGTCGCCGGGGCGCACGGGGTAGGGACCGTCCAGGATCTGGATGCCGCCGAACGTGGGCCCGGTGTTGGTGGACGGTGACGGGGAGACGGTCACCGTGGCCTGCGCGACGAGCGAATCGACAAGGGCGCGGATCTGCGTGGTGCCCACCTTGCGGCCCGACACGAAGCCCGTGTCCAGCCGCGCGATGGTGGAATCCAGCGTGACCCAGCGCACGGCCAGCCCCGTGACGGGGTTGCCCGACGCGTCCTCGGCGATGGCGCGCACGCGGGTGGACGCGCCCACGGTGAGCGCGATGGACGCGGGATCGATGCGCAGCCTGACCGCGCGCGGCGCCGGCGCGGGGGTGACCTCCACCGTGGCCGTCGCGGTGAGCCCCGCCACCTGCGCGGTGATGACGGCGCGGCCCGGCGCCACGCCCGTCACCACGCCGCCGGCGCTGACGGTGGCGATGGTCGGGCTGGAGCTGCTCCACGCCACGTCGCCCGGGGGCACGCCCACGCCGGCGCCGTCCAGCAGCGAGGCCGTGAGCTGCGCCGACGCGCCCACCTGCAGCCGGAGCGAGTCCGGCGTCAGGCGCAGCACGCCGCCCGTGGCCGTGCCGGCGCTGGCCGTGACGACGATCGTGCCGCCCACGCCCGCCACGCGCAGGCTCTGGGTGCTGGCGTCGGGCCCCAGCGTCCACGCGGCCGACGCGTAGCCGCTGGCGTCCGTCCGCGTCTGCCGCGGCGACGCGCTGCCGCCGTCCTGCGGGAGGAAGTTCAGGATGGCGTTGGGGACCGGGTCCCCGTCGCCGTCCACGACGCGCACCCGCACGGAGTCCGCCAGCGTGGCGCCCGGCGCGGCGGACTGCCCGCCGCCGCCGGCCAGCAGCAGCCGCACGCCGTTGTTCCGCGCGCTGTCGGCCGCCGCGGCGCCGTTGCGGCTGTCCTCGAACTGCACGGGCGCCTGCACGTACACGCGAAAGCTCACGCTGCTCGCCCCGGGGGCGTACACCAGCTGCCACCGGATGGGCGGGGTGACGGAGTCGGGCCGCAGCACCTGGGCGTACTCGAAGTACGGCTGGGCGTTGCCGGTGAACCAGCCCATGCCGGAGGCGTTGGCCACCTCGCCGGGGATGCCGCCGGGCTGCGAGACGGGGTCCGCGGCAAAGAACACGCGCACGCCGCCGGCCAGCGTCTCGCCGTCGCGGGTGCCCAGCGCCTGGTCCATCAGGTTGCGGACGGTCACGTCCAGCTGCAGGGTGTCGCCCAGGGTCTGCAGGCCGGCGGAGCTGAGGACGACGAGGTTGTTCTGCCCGCCCAGGATGGCGCCCCTGGCACCGCCCAGTCCGGGCGCGGGGGAGTCGCAGCGCATTTCGGCGCCGTCCAGCGGCACCACGCAGTCCAGGGCCTGTACGGCCTGCGCGGCCGGGGGAACGTCGGTGTCCAGCGGGTGGCCGTTCTCGCCGCATGCAGCGGTGAACGCCAGGGCGGCCAGCCCCAGCGCGAGCGTGCGGATCTGCATCGAAGCGGTGCTCCTTGGGAGGGCGTCCGTGGGCCTGGTGCCGTGGGGGAACGGACGCCGCCCAGCGCAAATCGCGTGCACTGCTGCGGGCCCGAGTATCAGCTCGTCGCCATGGGAGCGGGGGAGGGGTGAAGATGCCGAATCACCCGGCGGAGCCAGTCCGCATCTGGATGCCGGACGATCGGCAGGGGGGACGGCTTCGTTGCGCGTCGTAGAAACAGATGGCGCGGAAAGGCGATGCCGCTCGCCAATACCGGGCGCGATCGCTCGGCCGCGCCATCTTGGGCACGTAGCCCGAGATTGAAGCTGGGTGCATGGATGCTCGGCGTTCTCGCCGAGCCAAGGCGAGGCGCATCGCGGATTTCGTGGGGAGCATCATCCGGTCGCCTCCATTCATCCGCCTCCGTTCGTCCGCCTCGTCGGCAGGCTCCGCGCGGACGCCCCCTCCGCTCGCCAAGGCTCGCACCTCCCCCAATAACCCCTGGGGGAGGTTGAACTGCGGTGGCTTTCATCCCGCAGGGTGCACGCAGTGCCGAATGACTCAGGACGACGCATCACAGGCGGGTCTGCCCCAAAGCGACGTCAGACGCGGATTATATCCGTCGATGTTCAGCCTGCGTCCGCAGCGCCGGCGGCGGTGTCCCGCGCGCCGGGGATGAAGCCGAAGAAGACCTCGATGGACCGGATGCGGCCATCCGCCACGCGGAACAGCTCCGTGTTGCGGAACGTGCCGCCCGGCTTGCCCTCCGTCTCGTACAGCGCGAACGCCTCGTCGCCCTCTGCGAAGATCTTCATCGGCAGCTGGAACCGGAACGTGCCTGCGTGCACGAAGCAGCGCTCGAAGTACGCGGCGCGGTCGATGTGGTCGTCCCACGGGCTGGTGAACGTAAAGTCGTCCGCCAGCAACGCCTCCATCGTCTCCCGGTCCGCCGCCTGCGACGCGGCAAAGTAGCGGCGCGCGAGGCTCGCGACGTCGTTGTCCCCCATCATCCCTCCCCTCGAATGCGGTTGGCCGATGCGTCCACCGGCGCGGGGCGCGCGTTCCAGGCGGCGGACAGCTCGTCGGCGTAGCAGGTGAGCAGCGACTCCGTGCGGGGCCGAACGCGGCACGCGTCGTTGCCGCAGGTGATGCGGATGCTCTCGATGAGCCACGGGTCCGGCTCCAGCGTGGCCGCGCTCCCGCAGAAAGGGCAGGGGAGCAGCGGGCCCACGTTGGCCAGCGGCAGCGGCGCGCGCGCGATGGCGATCATGCTCAGGGTTCCTCCGGGTCGAGTTCGGCGATCGTCCGGTCTACGCGCCGGCGGGGCGCAGCGCGTGTCCGCGCGCGGCACCCGCGCGCCGGGCCAGCACGCGGTCCAGGCTCCAGGCGCCCGCGCCGGCGGCCACCAGGTACAGGAAGAAGAAGCAGTACATCACCGCGGGCACGCCGCCGTTGGTCGACGGCCAAACGCCCTGCGGCTGGTGGAACTGGAAGTACGCCACGGCCATCTCGCCCGCGAGGATGAAGGCCGTTGGCCGCGTGAGCAGCCCCAGCACGATGAGAATGCCGCCCACCAGCTCCAGGACGCCGCCGATGCCGATCTGTGACATCAGCTCGATGTCGGGCGCGTTGGGCATGGGGTTGGCCGGCCAGTTGAACAGCTTCATGCTGCCCGCCTGGATGAACATGAATCCCGCGACGATGCGGAAGACGGCCAGCATGCGGTCGCTCCAGGGCGAGGGCTCGTAGATCGACATGGTTCCAACGGGGGCGCGGGGTTCCAGGGTTCCCGGCCGGTCTCTCCGGCCGGGCGCTACAGGTACGACGAACGAGGTGCGGCGATTTCGACACGCGTCCGGTGACGGCTTTCGGGGGGATGCGGACGGATCGCGCGGCGGGCGAAAGTCATCCTCATTGGGATGGATCGCGCCCGCAGCGGCCCGCCCCTCCCCGGCCCCTCCCCGCTCGTTCCTCGCGGGGAGGGGAGAACTGCTTTGACGACTTCGACTTGATGTCCCGAGGAGGCGCCGCGCGCTCCTGCCGTCGCACGGACCCGTGGCGCCGACCGAAGGATCTCCCGTCCCGTGCCCGGCGGCTGCTTCCGCGCGCCGATCCGTCCCGCACGGGGTCCCGCGCACGGGTGCGACCGTCAGGTGGATCGCCGGCAAGATCCTTCGGGGCCACATGCATCCGGGCCGGTCTGGGTCCGCGAGGGCCCCTCAGGAAGACAACTCGGCATTCACCGGATGGCGGCTCGCCTCCACGTCGGAGCGGGCGCGCCGATCTCTACATCAGCCGGGGTGCAATCAGGACTGGCGCATGCGCTCCAGGTGGGCCGCCAGCTTGGCCATCGTCTGGTTGCCCAGCTCCACCGCGCCAAAGGAGATCACGCCGTCGCGCTGCGCCTTGCTGTTGAACAGCATCCGCTGCGTCACGCGCGTGCGGCCGCCCAGGTCGTCAAAGCGGATGGTCACGTGAAAGGCGCCCGGATCGTTGTCCACGTCCTCGCCGTGCAGGTAGACCAGGCGCTCCGGCGCGGCCACCTCCTGGTAGGTGATGCGGTTGGGATACTCCGTCCCGTCCGGCCCGTGCATCATGAAGCGCCAGCGGCCGCCCGTGCGCACGTCGATCTCGTAAACGGTGTTGGTGAAGCCGTCCGGCCCCCACCAGTGGGGGAGGTGCGCGGGATCGGTGTAGGCCTGGAAGACGAGCTCGCGCGGCGCGTCGAACTCGCGCGAAAGGACGATCTCCCGGTCCGTCGTGTCGCCGGGGTGCGTGTCCGTGGTGGTCATGGTCGGGCTCCGTGGTGCGTGGAGGAACGGTGTGCGTCCGGCGCCGTGCCGGACGCGGGATCAAATCGTTTTCAGCCGCGGGCAAGCAGCGCCGCCAGCCGGTCCAGTCCCTCGTGCCAGCCCTGCACCTCGCCCTGGTCGCGCTCCAGCCCCGCCTGCCGCACGGTGACGCGCGTGCCGTCCGCCACCGCGTCGAACGAGACGGTGATGGTCATCTGCCCGGGAAAGCCGGGGCGCTCCACGCGCGCGCCGTCGGCGTCGCTGAACCAGAAGGTGAACGCGAGGTGCTCCGGCGGCGTGACCTCGTCGAACGTGCCGCCCACCCACACGTCCTCGTAGTCGCGATGGCTGTGCTGAAAGTGGAGCGCACCGCCCGGCCGCGCGTCCATCCGCAGGAACGGCATGGTGGACTCCGTGGGTCCGAACCAGCGGGCAAAGTGCTCGGGCTGCGTCCACGCGCCAAACACCCGCTCGCGCGGCGCGGCGAACGTGCGGGTGAGCACCAGCACGCCGTCGTCCCAGCCGACGGCGGTGGCGTTGGAGTCCTGAATCGCTGTGGTCATCGTTCTTCTCCCGGGCTTTGGAGTTCACGGAGGTACGCATCCAGGCGGTCAAAGCGCTGCTCCCAGTGCGCGCGGTACTGCTCCACCCATCCTTCCACCTGCCGAAGCGGCTCCGCCTGCAGCCGGCACGGACGCCACTGCGCCTCGCGGCCGCGCTCGATGAGCCCCGCCTTTTCCAGCACCTTGAGGTGCTTGGAGATGGCCGGCATGCTCATGTCGAACGGCTCCGCGAGCTCGGTGACCGTGGCCTCGCCCCGGGACAGGCGCGCCAGGATGGCCCGTCGCGTGGGATCGGCGAGCGCGGCGAACGTCGCGCTGAGTGGATCGGTCTCGGTCATGTTACTTAACCGGGTGGTTATTTAACTCATCGGTAAAGTGCGGGTCGGAGGTGCGTGCGTCAAGGGGGATGATCGAAGCGGTTGCGGCGGATTGTGAGGGAAAGCGGCGGATCTGATTCGGGGGATTGAAGTTACGGGAGACGAGCGGAGGAGAGGCGGAGAGGCGGAGAGGGCGGAGGGCTGGGATCACGAATCAGGGCAGCGGTTCGGGAGGAGGATGATTCCCGTCGCTGGCGCGACGGGGGGCCCTCTCCCCCGACCGCCTTTTTGCTCGTTCCTCGCAACGGCGGTCGACCCCTCCCCCAACTTC
>NZ_DASURI010000490.1:0-6181 GCF_036280135.1 Longimicrobium sp. | reverse complement strand
CCTTTTCGGCGGTGAAGATGGCGTTCATGGCCGCCTTGCTCTTGACCGTCCCCATCCCGGCCAGGTAGTCCGGCCACAGGTCGCGCACCTCCAGCACCAGCGGCACGCGACGCAGGGCGTGGACCAGCGTCCCCGTCAGGTGCGGAAACCAGGGCGGCGAGCTGGCCACCAGCACGTCCAGGCCGCCGCCGCGGGCCAGCGCGTGCAGGCCGCTGGTGACCATGAACGTGGCGTTGTTCACCAGCGTGCGCGCAAAGCCGTGCCTGGGGCTGGCGTACAGCCACGAGCGCAGCACCTGGATCCCCTGGTGCTCCTCGCGCATGAACAGCTTGCCCCGGTACGCGGGATGAATGCGCCCCTCGGGCCGGTTGGGCATGCCGGTGATCACGGTCACGCGCGCGCCCTGCTCCTGCCAGCGCAGGGCCATCTCCGTCACACGCGCGGGGCCGGCCCCCACCTCGGGCGGAAACTGCTGGACCAGGTACCCGATGTGGAGCGGTCGCGAAGCCGTCATTCCCATGTCCGTCTGCGGATGGTGCATCCGCGTAGCTCGAGTCTCATCTGCAAAACAGGCATCCGCCTTCGCGGCGGATGCCGTTCACGTCTCGTCGCCCGTCCGACCGTCCGCGGATCGCGCGCGCCGGCCGATGGATCCTCCGCCGTCCGCGGGATCGCCGGCGGAATGCACGCGCCGGGGTCAAAAAGACGCGATCGGGTGATCCGGTTCCGCATCCGCCCGTGCTCCACGGCGAAGTCCGTGCGTCCACTGGATGCGGCGGATCAGCATCTCCCCGCATCCGCCGATTCATCGATCCGTCGATTCCGATCAGCCGATTCCGATCAGCCGATTCCGATCTGCCGATTCCGATCCGCCGAGCCCGATCTGCCGATATCCGATCAGCCGAGCCCGATCCACCGAGCCCGATCCGCCGAGCCCGATCCGCCGATTCCGATCTGCCGATTCCGATCTGCCGACTCGGATCAGCCAATCCGATCCACGCCGGAGCCATGCCTCCCCGAAAAACCGCGATGGGCTCCGCGACCGGACGTCCGTCCACGCCCCACGCGATCCCCAGCCGGCGCGATGCACGCCCCGCGGCAGGAGGCCGGCGGATGCGCATCGCCATCCACCCGATCGCGTTCTTTTGACCGCCGACTTGCAATCAGCCGAATCCGGAGCGCGGAGGGGATCGGCGGATCAGCCCTCGCGGATGCGGTAGCCGAACGCGCGGCCGTCGTTCGCCCGGACGCACAGGCGGATCACCGGCGCCGGCAGCGCCACGCCGAACTCCGGCAGGTGCCATCCCTGCACCGGCGTCCGCTCGCCCACGTGCAGCGTCGCCTCGTCCGCGCCGTACGGCTCGATGACGACCGTCTGCCGCTCGCGCGCGGCGATCCACGCGTCACCCTCGCGGTGGACGGTGAAGGCGGGATGCAGGTGGATCCAGCTTTCCAGCGCCGCGCCCGCGCTTCCCTCCACGCGGTCCGCGACGCGCACCTCGCCGTCGCGCACTTCCAGGCGGCGGCGGTGCACGGTCCGCCGGTCGTGCCAGGGCCGGCATCCGCCCTCGAACACGGCGCCCGCGTCGTCTCCGCGCAGCACGGGGTCGACCGGCGCCGCGCGGCCGCCCACGCGGAAGGTGCCCCACACCTCGCTCTGCTCGCGCCCGCCGATGCCCACCGTGTTGTGGGCCCGCGTGCTGCGCGCGTACTCGCGGAACGGGTCCCCCTCGTACCCGCTCACGCCCACGTCCACCACGACGGGCCGCCCACCCAGGTCCAGCTCGTAGCTCAGCAGGTCGCAGTGCGCGTGGCCGGGCTGGTACGCGGGACCGGGAATGCCGCAGTCCACCAGCAGCCGCGTGGCGCCGTCCGTCCAGCCGTAGTAGCCCGTGTCCGGCATCCACAACGGCCCGCGCGGCTCGGGCACCCCCTGGCCGAGCACGCGGCGCGCCAGCTCGTCCAGCGCGTCGTACGACGGGGCCTCGCCCTGCGCGGCGTCGTTGAACAGGTGCAGCGCGCCGTCCGCCCGGCACAGGACACCGAACGCGCGCGTCATCCGCCGCAGCCGCTCCTCCGCCGCGGCCGGCACCGGCTCGCCGCCCGCGCGCAGCAGCGCCACGGAGCGAAGGAAGTCGTCCAGCGCCACGGCGTGGTACATGGGCGACCGCTCGAAGTGGCCGCCGTCCGGCAGCACCTGCCGGTCCAGCTCGCGCCACAGCCCGCGCCCGCCCGTCCGCCGCCACCGCGCCGCGTCCGCCCCGTCAAAGAGCAGCCCGCCCACGGCCAGCGCCTGCAGGTCGCGCTGCAGGTGGTTGCCCAGGAGGTGGCGCTCCAGCCGGCGCTCCAGCACGGCCAGCTGCCGCCACAGGCTGCGGCCCACGACGTCGCGCGTCTCCGCGTCCAGCCCGTCGCCAAAGAGGAGCAGCGCCTCCGTCCAGTGGACGATGCGCGTGGCCAGCGCGTACGGCTCCCAGCCGTCCCCGCGCCCGTCCGCCGTCGCCTCGATCCACCCGCGGGCCAGCGCCGCGAACCGGGCGGGATACTCCGCGTCGCCCGTGTCGCGCCACGCCCACGCCAGGTCCCGCGCGTAGGCAAAGTAGTGCAGGTGGTACGTCCACAGGTGGCTTACCTGCCGCGCCGTCCAGTCCGGCCGCGCGGGGAGCGTCTCCGCGTGGTTCAGAAATCGGAAGGTGCCCGCGCAGACCCGGTCCGCGCGGTCCACCGTCTCCGCGTAGCCCCACGACCCCAGGCGCACCAGCGCCTCCGCCACGGGCGCCGCCCGGGCAGCATCCACGGGCCGGCCGGGACCCGTGCGCGGCAGGGGCAGGCGCGCCTGCACGCGGCGCAGCGGCAAAAACGCCAGCTGCTCCGGGCGAAGGTGCCGCAGGGTGCGCGCGTAGAGCAGCGCGCGCGACAGGCTCATCCGCGTCCGGCGGACGCGCGGACCGTCACGCCGCCCCCACGGGCTGCGGCGCGGGCGCGTCCACGAACAGGCGGCACCAGATCTCCACG
Organism: Longimicrobium sp.; assembly: GCF_036280135.1. Taxonomy (GTDB): domain Bacteria; phylum Gemmatimonadota; class Gemmatimonadetes; order Longimicrobiales; family Longimicrobiaceae; genus Longimicrobium. The sequence continues at coordinate 3,166 of NZ_DASURI010000490.1, read as the reverse complement.
CACATCAGCGCCAGGATGGTGTAGGCGCCGTCCACGCGTCCCGCGCGGTCCGCCTCCACCAGCCGCCGCACGGCCGCGGGGTCGAAGAGGCCGCGACTGCGCAGCGCCTGCGGCGAGAGCGTGTCCTCCACGTGGCCGCGCAGCTCGCCCTTGAGCCACTGCCGCAGGGGCGCGCCAAAGCCGCTCTTGGGGCGGTAGATCACGTCGCGGGGCAGCAGGGGCTCCATGGCCTTCTTGAAGATGGCCTTGCCCTCGGCCCCCTTCTGCTTCATCCCCGGGGGGATGCGCGCGGCGAGCGCCACGAGATCCGGGTCCAGCAGGGGCACCCGCACCTCCACCCCGGCGGCCATCCCCATCTTGTCGGTGTAGTTGAGGTTGTGGTCCGCCAGGAAGTGCTTGCCCTCCAGGTACAGCATGCGGTTGAGCGGGTCGCGCTCGTCCGGGATGCGCGACAGGCTCTCCAGCAGGGGCGCCGCCGTGTCCTCGCCCGCCGTGCGCGCGGCCAGCTCCGGCGAGTACAGCCCGCGCCGCAGCCCCTCGCCGCTCCACCAGAAGTACGCGGCCATCCGCCGGTCGTCGTCCAGGTGCGCGTGCTCCACCAGCTTCACGGCCCGCCGCGCCCACGGCGACGCGCTGAGCGGGCCCGCGCCCCGGCGGACCGTAGCCCCCATCAGCGCGCGGACGGGCGCGGGAAAGCGCGTCCACATCCGCTCCAGCCGCAGGGCCCGGTGGCGCCGGTAGCCGCTGAAGATGTCGTCGCCCCCCGCGCCGCTCAGCAGCACCTTGAAGCCGTCGCGCCGCGCCTGCTCGGCGATGAGCAGGGCGTTGATGGGCGCGGGGTCCGCCTGCGGCTCGTCCAGCAGCCACAGCATGCGCTCCAGGTTGCCGATGATGGACGGGTCCACCCGCAGCGCGTGCAGCTTGACGCCCAGGTGCGCCGCCACCTTCTCCGCGTAGGGCAGGTCCGCCGGGTTGCCGTCCGCGTCCTCGCCGTCGCCAAAGCCGATGCAGTACGTCGTGGGCCGGTCGTCCGGGCGCGCCTGCTTCATCATCGCCACGACGGCGCTGGAATCGAGCCCGCCGGAGAGAAAGGCGCCCACGGGCACGTCCGCCACCAGCTGCCGCTCCACGGCCGTGGCGACGGCCGCGCGCACCCGCGCCGCGATCTCGTCCTCGCTCCCCGCCAGCCGCTCGCCGCCGTACGGCAGGTCGTAGTACCGCCACTGCCGCGCCACGCGTCCCCGGCGAACGAGCTGCGCCTCGCCCGGCGGCAGCTTGCGCACCGACTGCAGCATCGTGCGCGGGGCGGGCGTCCACAGGTAGGCCAGCTGCTGGTGCAGGGCCGCCGCGTCCAGCTCGCGGGGCACGTCGGGGCAGCGCAGGATGGACTTGATCTCCGACGCGAACAGGTACCCGTCCGGCAGCGCCGCGAAGTACAGGGGCTTGATGCCCAGCTGGTCGCGCGCCACGAACAGGTCGCCGCGCTCCACTCCCGCCGGCCGGCCGCGCTCGCGCCCGTCGCGGATGGCGAACGCGAAGATGCCGTTCAGCCGCGACAGCATGGCGGGGCCCTCGTCCGCGTACAGGTGCAGCAGCACCTCGCTGTCCGTGCCGCTGTGGAACGCGTGCCCCCGCGTCCGCAGCTGGTCCCGCAGCTCGCGGAAGTTGTAGATCTCGCCGTTGAACGTGAGCGCCAGGTCCCCCAGCCCGTGGCAGCCGCAGCGGTCGCACTCGACCGTCATGGGCTGCAGCCCCTCGTCCGACAGGTCGATGATGGACAGCCGCCGGTGCGCCAGCGCCGTGCGCACGCCCCGCCCCTCGTCCCACGCGGCCGTGCCGGCACCGTCGGGTCCGCGGTGGGCCAGCGCCTCTTCCATCCACCCCGCCAGCTCCGGCTCCCAGGGCCCCTGGAACCCCGCGATCCCGCACACGGCTCAGCCCTCCGCCGGGCGCGCGTCCGCGTCCACGGGCACGGGCTGCCCCGTGGCCAGCGACTGCTCGATGGCGAAGGTGGCGCGCGTCGTCGCCACGAGCGAGCGGAGCGGGATGGGCATGGCCCCGCCCTTCACGGCGGCCAGGAAGGCGGCGATCTCCTCGTCGAAGCCCTTGTCCTGGCTGAGCTTCTTGACGGACTTCCGCTTGCCGTTGCGGCTGATGGTGAGCTCGCGGAAGTCGTCCAGCACGGCGATGGCGCCCCCGCCGAACACCTCCAGGCGCTCCTTGGGATACGACTTGTCGCCCGTGCTGAAGTAGCTGATGGAGGCGATGGAGCCGTTGCGCATCCGCAGCGACACCGTCACCACGTCGTGCAGGGGGGCCGCGTGGCCACCCGCGTTCAGGGCGAACACCTCGGTCACCTCGTCGTCCGCCACGTGCTGCACGAGGTCCACGAAGTGGCACACCTCGCCGATGATGCGTCCCCCCCCCTGCTCGGGGTCGTGGATCCAGCTGGTCGGCGGGATGGGCCCGGCGTTGATGCGGTACGTCATCGCCAGGGGCGCGTTCGGGGCGAACGCCTGCTTCATCTGCTCCACCAGGGGCGAGAAGCGGCGGTTGAAGCCGACGGCCAGCACGCCGCCCGTCTCCGCCTGTGCCTGGAGGACTTCACGCAGCCCCTCCTCGTCCAGGGCCAGCGGCTTCTCCACGAACACGGCCTTGCCCGCGCGAAGGGCACGCGCCGTCTGCCCCGCGTGCGAGCCGTGCCGCGTGGCGATGACGACGGCGTGCACGGCCGGGTCCGCCAGCAGCTTGTCCGTGTCCGTGGTGCAGTAGCCGAAGCCGAACTTGTCGCCCGTCGTCCGCGCGCTGGCGCCCGTGGCCGTCGACACGCCCACGAGGTCCACGCCGACCTTGGCGATGCGCGGCAGGAGCACGGCCTTGGCGAAGTTCCCCGCGCCGATCACGCCCAGGCCGATCTTCCCCGACGGCGCCGCGGGCCGCAGCAGCACGGTGCGGCCGCCGGCGGAGGCGTCCTGGGGATAGGAAAGGATCACGCCCAGGAACGGCTGCCTGTCCTCGCCCGTGACGATGGCGTAGGCGCGCTCCGCCTCCGCCAGGTCAAAGCGGTGGGACGTGAGCCGCGACGGCGTCACTTGGCCGGTGGCGACCAGGCGCAGGAACTCCTGCATGTTGCGCCGCTCCGTCCACCGCACGTAGCCGATGGGGT
>NZ_DASURI010000489.1:0-3112 GCF_036280135.1 Longimicrobium sp. | reverse complement strand
CGGCTGGCGAACGGCCGCCTGCACCGAGCCCACGATGAGCCCCGTGTCGCGCGCCACGGGTGCCTGCGCGGCGCCCGCGTCCGGAAGCGCGGCGGCCAGCGCCACCGCGGCCGCCCAGAACGTCTTCATCCTCATCTGATTCCCTTGCAACTGGTTGCCTGCGCTCAAATCTGTCGTATGAGCCAGGATTGTGCCAGGGGTTTGTTCTGCTACCGTCGCTGTGGCAGGGCGGAGGAGGTGCGGGCGTTCGGCGCACCCGGAGCCGACGAGCGCGTCCCGGCCATTGCGTGGACGTTCACGGGGCGCGCCCGGCGGCGCGCGCCAGGGCCACCGCCAGCGGCGGCCGGGGAACGGACGGAGCGGCCCGGTTCCCGCACGCCGTCCACGTGTTGCTCCAGGCGCCGGGAGCGGCCTGCGCTGCCTCACGGGCGGCGCGCCACAGCATACGCCCCAGGTAGGCTTCTTCCGCCACCCGCAGCCCCAGCCGGTTGCAGGTCATGTGCGCGTGGCTGCGCGCGATGCTCAATCGTGTCGCGTCGTCCGCGTCGGCCAGGCCCTGGGCAAGGTGCCGTGGCCCGTTCATCCACCGCAGCTCCCCGCCGTTGCCGTCGCCCGCGGCGAGGGACGCGAGCTCGTTCAGCATCCGCAGCCGCATCTGCTCCCCCCCGCGCGCGTACGCATCGTCGCCCCGCGCCACGAACGCGGCCAGGGGCGACTCCGGCGAAGGCGTGGACGCGGCCAGCTGGGCCAGGAACTCGTCTCCGTCGCGCGCGGCGAACCAGGCGTGTCGCACCCACGCCCGCCAGGCCTCGCCCAATCGCGCGGCGGGGGTGGGCATGGCCTCCGCCAGCCATGACAGGGCGTCCACGCTGGAAAGTGCGAAGGCTTCCAGGGTGCAGCCAAGGCGGGCGGGTCCGCCGTAGCGCTCCACCTCGAACCCGGGCGGCGCCTCGTGCAGGGAATTGTCCGCGAACACCACGTCGGCCACGTCACCCGCCTGGGAGTCCGTGGGAAGGATTCCGCGGTTGCGCTCCCGCACGGTCTCGTCCGGCAGCGTCCCCGTGGAGGGCGCGCGGGCCACGTAGTCCGCGAAGGCGGCGCGCACCCGTTCGCCCGAGGCCGTGTCCCGGCCGGGAGAGGGCCGCAGGCGCAGGCGCACGTGCGGGCCCCCCAGATTGTAGCGGATGAAGAACAGGGCCTCCACGTCGCCCTCCGCCGCAAGGTCCGCGGCCAGGGGAAGCACCAGCTCGCGCAGCAGCCGGTCACGGTCGTCGTGGTAGACCAGGTGGTAGGCGCGCCAGCCCGGCGCCGGGTCCGCCCCCGCCGCCCCCACCGTCATGCCGCCTCCGGGCGTGGCACCAGCCAGCGGGTCCAGGCGAACAGCACCAGCGGAACGTGCGCGGCCACGGGCTGCCCCAGCTGCCCCAGGACGCCGTGGTTCACCTCCCGCAGCAGCCGCAGGCGCGCGTCGGGGGAGCGTCCGTCGTCCGCGAGGATGATACGCAGCAGTTCGGGGAGCGGCGCCCACGCCGACGGCCCGCGTTCCGCCGCGTCCCACACGGAGCCGAACCGCGCCGCGTTGCCGGCCCCGATCACACGGGGCAGGGCGTCCAGCACCACCGCGGCGTCGCGCGCCATCCGCTCCTCGAGGTCCATGAGCAGCGTGGAAGCGTGGTGCGGCCAGGCGCCCCCGGCCTCGGGGTGAGCCCGCCGCAGCGCCGCGTCCACGTCCGCCACCCAGCGAACGGCGCTGCCCGTGCCCGCGGCCGTCCACGCCGCGAGGCCGGAAAGCAGGTCCCAGAGCGCCTCTTCCTCCGCCACGCCGGCCGTGAGCCACAGGGGATAGCCGTGCGCCGGATGGGCCGCCCACGCCACCGTGTTGTTAAGCGCGAAGCCCGGCTCCGCGTCCAGCGCCGACAGCTGCTTTCCGCGGCACTGCGCGTGGCGGGCAGCCAGCACGTCGTCGGGGAGCCGCTCGGGGCACGGATGCCGCGCCAGCCACGCCGCGAGCCGCGCGTCCAGCCGCGTCCGCAGGGCACCGCCCTGCCCCGCAGGGGCCGCCACGAGCACGAACAGGTGGGGGCCCCGCGCGTCGAAGCGCTGGAACCAGAAGCTCCGCGCCAGCCCCTCCCGCCGCAGGGCCAGGACCTCCGGAGCCAGGCACTCGGCCAGCAGGCGGTCGGCCGACGGGCGGCCCCACTGGTACACGTTGCAGGCCAGGTGCTCCATGGCGCTCACGGGTGCTGGATGACGAAGCCGGGCAAACGCAGCACGTCGCGCACGAACCGGTCGGTGGACCGCCGCCGCTCGTCCGGCCGCTGCAGGTGCGGCCGCAGGGGCTGCGCGTGGGCGGGCACGGGCAGTGACTCCAGCCACCCCTGCACGTCCGCGAGGTTCACCGAGCCGCCCCCCGGAAGCTCCAGGTACGGCACGGTCCCTTCGCGCATGCCCAGCGCCTGGTCCACGTAGGCGTGCATCTCGCTCCACCGGCACGCGTTGCGGGCAATGCGGGCACGGTGGACCGTCAGTTCCACGGCCTCGTCGGCCAAGCCCAGCAGGAACGGGCGCCGTGCCACGGCCCGCGCCACCGCCCGCACGGCGCCCGCCATGCGCGCGTCCGCAGCCTCCATCTCCCCACGGCAGTAGTGGTCGTACCCCACGGCGCCCAGGTACCAGCGCTCCGCCACGTCCAGCACGGAAACGTCGGCCACGTGCGCCGCGCGCACGCCGTCCCACGCCTGGTCCAGCATGCTGCGCCCCTCGTCCAGCCGGCCGCGCCGCAGCAGGGGAACCGCGTCCAGGATCAACGCCATCTCCCCGTTCAGGCGGCTGTACTCCGCCACCCAGCGCGAGCCCTCGTCTCCCGTGAGCCCCACGAGGTCGTACCAGGCGTACGGGCGTTCGTTGCAAGCGGTCGTGGCGTCCATTGCCGGCACAGGGCGAAATAGGATCGAATGCCGCGCACGGGCATGGGCGGCGGATGCGGAAGCGCGCGGCGCGCCGGATTGCCTCCCGGCGCGCCGCCCCGCGTCAGGGGGTGACGGACGGCTTGACCACCACCGTGGTGTTGGAGCAGTTGCTGTCGGAGCACACGCCGCCCGACACCTCCTCC
>NZ_DASURI010000488.1:0-7610 GCF_036280135.1 Longimicrobium sp. | reverse complement strand
CGTCAACCTCAACCAGCTCGCTCACCGCGAAAACTCCGCCGACGTTGGCGGGGCGCTGGAGCCCCCGTCCGAGGACGAGGTGCAGGAGGGCGCGCGCGCCGTCCGCGAGGTGGCCGAGCTGATCCGCGCCGCCCTTCCGTGAGTGCCGCGACGGGGAAGGGGGGGACCTACTTCCGGTTCTACGCCGGTACGCCTGGGCGCTCCCCGGACCACGTTTCGTACATCACCCGCGAGAGCGCCGTCCGCGAGCGCGACCGCGCCGTGCTCGCCTACAACCTGCCCGACGCCGTGCGCGATGCGCGCGGCTACGAGGAGTTGCGCGACAACCTGGTGGCGCACGCTCAGGTCCGCGAGGAGCAGGAGATGAAGCGCCACCGGGGCCCGCGCGAGGCGCGGACGCACTACCGCGTCCGCGCCAGTTTTGAGCGGGAAGTGTCGTCGGAGCGCGCGCTGGCGATGGCGAAGGAGTGGCTGGACGGCGAGCTGCCGAAGGCCCGCGGCTTCGCCGTCGTGCACCGCGACACGGAGCACGTGCACGTCCATATCTGGATCGACGCCCGCCAGACGGACGGGAAGAAAATCCAGCTTCCGAGGGAGAAATACCGCTCGCTGGATTTCAGGTGGAATAAACTCTACAGCGCCGAAATGGGGCGTGACCCGCAGGAGCATGAGCAGAAGAAGGCGCAGACCCGCGAGGCGAAGCGCCACGGCTGGGAGCGGCGCGAGCGCCCGGAGTACCCGCCGCGCGTCCGCGCGGACGCGCAGGAGCTGGCGAAGAAGTGGGAGCGGCGCGACCTGGGCGTGCAGGCGGCGCGTAATCCGGCGGACCGGCTGGACACGTCGTTTCTCCCCTACGTCCGCGCCGTCGCGGGAGCGGACTTCAAGGAGGCCGGGAGCTGGGACGAGTTGGACCGGCGGCTGGCGCGCCACGGCCTGCGTGTGCAGGCGCGCGGCAACGGGATGATCGTGACCGACGGGAAGCAGGTCGTGACAGCCTCCAGCGTGGACCGCGCCGCGTCGCGTGGCGCGCTGGAAAAGCGGTTCGGGGAGAAGCTGGCGGAGCATCGGCGCAAGCCGCCTGAGCTGGAACGCACACCGCCGGCGCGGCCGGAGCTGGTGCGCGATCTCCGAGAGCTGGAGCGCCGCCGGTGGACACGCGAGGACCACGTGCGCGCGCAGCACATCGTTGCGACCGAGCGTGCGCGCGCCGAGGCGATGCGCCGCGCGGAGGAGCGGGTGGGGGCCACGGGCAAGCGGTTCGAGGAGGGGCTGGGGCCGGTTTACCGGGACGCGAAGAAGGCGCGCGCGGAGTTTGAGCAGGTGGCGCGCGACCTGGGCGCGGACCGCGCGGCGCAGCTGCTTCGCGAGCAGCCGGAGCGGTTCGGGGAGCTGCGCACCGTGGAGCAGCGGCGTCTCCTGGGCGTGATCCGCTGGCAGGACGATTCACCCGCGCGGGCACGGGTGCCGAACGCGGCCGAGCTGGGGCGAGAGGCGGCGCGGGCGGCGGCGGCAGCTCCGGGCGAGCGGGAGCTGGGCTGGGCGGAGCGGCGGCTGGGTTATGCCGAGAGGCGGGAGAAATGGCTCGCGCGGGAGCTGGACCGGGATTCGACGCTGATCCGGGCGCGGGTCGGGCTGGCGATGCAGAAGGTGCTTCCCCGCGAAGTAGACGAGCTGCGGCGCTGGGTTTCTGCCCCGCAGGTACAGGCGGCCACGAAGCTCCGGCAGCAGATCGAGCGGCTGGCCCCTCAGCACGTGCGCGAGCTGGCATCGTGGGTTCGCTCACCGCACACGGCCATCCCGGCGAAAGCGGTGCAGGCGTTCCGTGGTCTCCTGCAGGACCGGGGGCGGGAGCGCGGGATGGACTGACGGAGGGGTGCGGGCGTGTCCCTCCGCTGCGCTCCGGGCCGGGCTGCGCGCGCAGTAGGGCGACAAACAACGTCGCCCAACTGCGCCGGACCACCGGCGGCTCCGTGCGAGGGCCACCCCCCACCGATACCACCCGGGCCCCTCGCACTCCCCCCGCCGGTGTCCCGGCCCTCCGGGCGCGCATCCCTCACGCGGTGGATCGGCGGGCGGGCCGACAGCCAGGCGCACGACCCCAGCTCCCCGACGCCCGCTTCGCGGGCGAGCTGTGGGGGGCCGACTTCGGGATGGTTCAAGGTCCCTACGCGGCCCCCCACAGCAACAGACCGGCCCGGCCCGCCACGGATGCCACCCCACCCCCGAAGACCATCCCCAACCGCACCCACCGCGGCGATCACCGGCTAAACGTGACGGGCTGCGCCCGTCGAAACGGTTTCCGGCCCGGCCCGGACCGGCTCCGGCTGGAAACTCCGGTGCACCTGGTGCTGGGCTCCGTGAGGGGCTGGAGCTGCTGGTCACGCTCGCTGCGCTCGCTATCACCGCCCTCATGCCTTCGGGACCGCGGGGCGGTCGCCTGCGGCGGGCAGTTGTGGGGGGCAGCGCCCCCCACCCCCCACGTGTTCGCGTATCAGGGGTGGTCGGTGCCGGGGGCGGGCTGGGGGCGAGCGGCGGCGGAGCTCGCGGCGGCGGCAGGCATTCACGGCGGCGACCGCATTTCACCTGAAATCCGCAGCACTTTTAACTCAGTTTAAACTGTAACAATTATAAGTAGCTTATTGACCCCTGCCTATAAGTCACTTATATTTAGAGCAGATCGACGGGGGGACACTGAGCAGAGGAGGGGGAGCCATGCCGAGCACGAATCACCAGCCGCGCGACATTTACCAAGAGGTTACGGACCGCATCGTGGCAGCGCTGGAAACTGGCGTTGCGCCTTGGGTTCGCCCGTGGCGCCCGATGTACGCGGCGAACGACTTCCCGCGCAACGGACTGACCGGCCGCCCCTACCACGGGATCAACGTCTTTCTGCTGTGGCTGACCGCCAACGCGTGCGGCTACCGCTCGCAGGACTGGTTCACGTTCAATCAGGCCAAGCAGAAGGGCGCCCACGTCCGCAAGGGCGAGCGGGGGACGCTGGTCACGTTCTGGAAGCTGCTCCGGGTGCGGGACGACGCGGCCGAGGCGGGGACGGACCGCACCAAGAAAATCCCGCTCCTCCGCCACTTCATCGTCTTCAACCGGGACCAGCTTGACGGCCTGCCCGCCGTCAAGGCCGATCCGGCGCCGCAGCGCCCGGAATGGGAGCGGGACGAGGCGGTAGAGACGTTCGTCCGCGCCAGCGGCGCGCGCATCATCGAAGGCGGTTCCCACGCAGCCTACAGCCCCGGCCGGGATGAAATCTACATGCCGCCGCTCGCGGACTTCGTCACCCGCGAAGCCTACTACAGCACCGAGCTTCACGAGCTTACCCACTGGACCGGACACGGCTCCCGGATGAACCGCGACCTGTCCGGCGGGTTCGGCTCCGAGAGCTACGCCCGCGAGGAGCTGGTGGCGGAGATGGGCGCGGCGTTCCTCTGCGCGGCGCTGGGCGTTCAAGGCCAGTTGCAGCACCCGGAGTACATCGGGAACTGGATTCAGGTCTTGAAGGGGGACAAGAAGGCCGTTTTCCGCGCCGCCAGCGAGGCACGGCAGGTGGCCGAGTACCTGGGCGCCACCCCGCCCGCTGCTGGGCAGACCGAGGAAGACGAGGGGGAGGGCGCCGCCGAACTACCCGAGGCGGCTTGACCGGGCCGGGGGGCGCACCCCGGCGCCCCCCATCATCCACCGGGATTTCAGGTGAAATCCCAGCACGCAGGGAGAACGAGCCATGACCAAGACCACGAAGCGCGCGAAGCAGCCCCGCACCGAGCAGCCGCAGGACGAGCAGCAGCCCACGACCGGCGCGGCGCTGGCGCTCATCGAGGAGGAGGCCCCGGAAGTCCGCATGTTCCGCCCGGACGAGCTGGAGCCGTGGCCGGGGCTGAACCCGCGCATGATCTTCGACCCGACGGAGCAGGCCGAGCTTGACAAGTCCGTGCGCGTGCGCGGAATCAAGCAGCCCATCCTTGTCCATCTGCGCGAGGACGGGAAAAGCTGGATCGTGATGGGTGAACGGCGCTGGCGTTCAGCCACGAACACCGGCCGCATGGTCCCCGCGGTTGTGGGGACGTTCAGCGAGGAAGAAGCCTTTGAGCTGGCGCTGATCGAAAACATCCAGCGCGCCAACCTGAACCCCATTGAGGAGGGCCGCGCGTTCAAGCGGTGGCTGGACCAGCACCCCGATGCGGACCAGTACGTCCTCGCGGAGAAGATCGACAAGTCACAGCCCTACATTTCGTTCCGGCTGAACCTGCTGCGCCTGCCGGGCAACATCCAGTGCCTTGTGTCCGAGGGGCTGGTTTCCAAGACGCAGGCCCGGGACGCGTTCCTGCCGTTCGCGGAGATCCCCGAGGCCGTGCGCGGCGGCTGGGAGCCGGACGAGGAGGGCGCCGAGCCGCCCGTTTACGAGGAGGGCCAGACCCCCAAGGTTTTCGACGCGGTGGAAATGGCCGTGCGGGTGCACTACCTGGGCGGCGGGGGCAAGCTGAACCTGCCCCAGCTACAGGCGATCATCGGCGCCGCCGCGCTCCCGCACTCCAAGCCGCTCACCCCGGCCGACGCGGACGCCAGCGAGGAGCGGCCCGTGTTCGACGCCAGCGACCACGCCAAGAAGTGCAAGTGCAACGGCCCGCGCTGGATGTACCGCCGTTGGGGCAACGAGCAGGCTCGTTGCTTCGGGGAATACTGGCAGAAGAAGCAGGACGCCGCCAAGCGCGCCCAGCGGGCGGAGCAGGAGGAGCGCCGGAAGCAGGAGGAAGCCCGCCGCAAGGAGGCCGAGGAGCGACTGGGCGACGACGCCCCGACCGTTCCGGCCGAGGACGCCCGGCGCCTGTTCCCGGACGCCGTTGTGCTCACGGACTCCACCAGCGATTTCCGCCGCATGTCGCTGATGGTGGACACGGCCCTGATCCCGGCCAGCACCGTGCGCGTGGTCAAGGACTGGCAGGCGAGCGCCGCCTATAGCCTCATCTGCACGGACCGCGAGGCCATGAACACGGCGCTGACCGCCGGGCGGGAGGCGCGGGCGCAGCTCGTCGCCCGGCTCACCACCGAGCGCATCACGCAGGAGCGGGAGGGCGCGGCGAAGCTGGACCTGCGCAAGCCCGACGTGATTGCGGAGCTGCTGACCACGCTCCCCAAGGTATCGGACGCGTTCGTGGCGACGGTGGCGCGGGAGCACGGCTTGAAGGGGATTCCCGAGCACGGCAGCAAGCTGGAGCAATGGCTGGCGCTGGACGGGAAGGAACTGCAACTGTTCGCCCGCGCTCTTGTCCTGCGCATCCGTGCGCAGACGCAGGAGGAGCGGCAGCGGATGCACGACCCGATTTCGGCCGAGGTCAACCGGCTCCTGCTGGAGCAGTACAACGCCCATCTGGATACCCTGCGATCCAGCGTCCAGCTTCCCCGCCCGGCATTCGCCGAGCGGCTGGACGACGCGGTGGCCCGCTTCTACGAGGCGCACAACCCGCTGGCCCAGCAGGCGCGCGAGGGGGGATTGTCGGAGAGCGCGGGCGAGGCGATCCACGCCCTTGCCGGGACCGTTGAGGAAATCCGCACCATCCGCCGCGAAGCCCTTGAAGCAGGGGAGGACCCGACCACGCTGACCATCGAGGACGTGGAGGAGCGTTTCACCGACTTGGAAGCCGCCTACCAGCGCCAGCACGGCCCGCAGGCGGAGGAGCAGGACAAGGGCGCCCCGGAGGGGGCGCCCGCCCCGGCGGGGAACGAGGCCCCGGCCCCGGCCGAGGAGGAGCAGCAGCCCGCCCCGGCGGCGGACGAGGCCCCGGCCAAGGAGGACGACCCGGCCGACGAGCTGGCGGCGGCCCGAAAGAAGGCACGGCGCGGGCGCGACGGGAAGTGACGGCGGAGCGAGGGGGGACCGGCCGAGCACCTGGCCGGCCCCCCCCGGGCCGATCTTCGCGCGTGGCGGGTTCGGGGGGGACAAGCCCCCCGCTCACCCGCCGGGGGGGTGCGTCGCCGGTCCCGCGAGGATACCTTGCCCGCCCGCTGGCCGTGCCACCACCTACAGCAGCCGGGGGGGAGACCGATTCCCGTGGAACCGATTCGCGACGACGAGACGCTAACCCCCGAACGCTTCAAAGCGTTCGTTAAACTCATGGGGTGGCGCACCCAAAAGGAGACCGCCGAAGCCCTGGGCGTCACACAAGCCTACGTCTCCAACCTGACGAACGGCCAATATGAGGTCCTGCCCCGGACCTCGCTGCATAAGCTGGTGCAGGCGCTGATGCGGGAGCACGACCTGATCCGCCGACTACAACGATCAGAACGCAACGACGAGGGGCCGGTCACTCCGTGACCGGCCCCGGTTGATTTCAGGTGAAATCAGCGCCACGTCAGCACCGGCCTCTCCACCGCACGCACCCACCACTCCGCGCCGGTCCGAAGTACCGGGAATCGAACGCGCCGCCGTGATACGGCGAGTACAGCCACGGCTCCCCGGCCGCGATCTGGCGCCGGCCGAAAGGCGCGTGCGGCACGGGGGGCTCGACACCCTCTCTCCCGATGGGTAGTTCACGAGCGGCGTTCTAGAAGTCACCGCGTGCACTAGCCGGACTGTGAGATAAGTCATTGCGGCACAGGGTGCGTAGGCATCCCCTTCCGTGTATTGCTGTGATACGGTTCCTAGATGCACGCCCAGAGGTGCGTTAAACTGTGCGTCGAGGGTTTCGACTCGCATCAGACTTGAACGAAAGGGCACGTAGACGATGAACCCCACAACGGTCGCCGAGAGCGCGGAGCGCATCGGGAACCTCCCCCCGGACGCGCAAGCGTTCGTCCTTCAAGTCGGCTTGATTCTCATCGCACTTGCTGCGCTGGTCGTGGCGATGCGAGCACTGACGAGGAGGTCGCGGTGAAGAGGATTGACTATGCCTTCACGCGGATGCCGGCGCAGTGGATCCGCGACGGCAAGTTGACGCTGTTCCAAGGTGGCTCGATGCTCGGAACTTCGGTCACCGCGCTGAAGCTGTACATCGCCATCCTCAGTGAGATTCGGTCTGACGATAATGGGCCCGGCTTCGGCCGGGCTCGGCTGACATTCAGCGACCTGGAGGAGAGGACGGGAGCCGCCCGGGCGATGATCGCCCCGGCATTGGAGTTCCTCCGGCCGTGGGTCAGCACGACACGATCGCGAAGCGGCAACGTCTACGAAATAGTTGATTTCACGACGAAGCCGGGCGCTTGGGTCCGTCTGCCTGCTGAATACATCAGAACGAGTCGGGCACTGCATGCCTTCCCGTCTCGTTCGTCAGTCAGCCTCTCGGCCATGAAAATGTACTTGTACCTCTTGGAGCGGTGTGAGCGTCGGTCTACGTTCGCTAAGGCGTCGTATCCGAAAATCCGGGAGATCGCGGGCGTCCTGCAGAACAACATTCCACGTGCTATTGTCGCGCTGGGTGCTGCTGACCTCATCAGGGCGTCCACAGCGCGGCGGGCGGGAGATACCGACAGCCACGGACACAACGTCTATTACCTTCTCGGCCTCGGCCCGAAAGTGGCTAACAACACAGAGTTGGACAATTCCGCGTTCGCTGTTGCTGGAGTTCCGGACGAGATGTCGCAGGGGGAGTGGCTTTGATTTCAGG
>NZ_DASURI010000487.1:0-2184 GCF_036280135.1 Longimicrobium sp. | reverse complement strand
CCCGCTTCGCGGGGGAGGGGGAGAACTGCGGGACCTCGCGAGGTCGGGATCCCGTGGAAGCATCGGCTCCGGGCCGGAGCGGCTGAAGCCGCCGCTACAACAGCGGAAAGCCCCGCCCTGACGACGCTGCGCGTCGCCCGGCGGGGCTTCACCGGCTCCGGCCGTCGCCTCCCTGCGCGGCGCCGGTGTTCGTCGTCGCGGAGGCCGCGCACCCCACGGCACCGTCCCGTGCCGGACCCGTCGGCGCAGGCCGACATCACGCTTCCGGAGCCGCGACTTCAGTCGCCGGGTCTCGATGCCCGCCCCTCACCCCCGAACTCCCCCGGCCTCGATCCACTCACGCACTCACGCACTCACGCACTTCCGTTCCCGCGCAGGTGCTCGTGGATGAACTGGATGGCGATGCTCCCCTCCCCCACCGCGGCGCCCACGCGCTTCACGGAGCCGCTGCGCACGTCGCCCGCGGCGAACACGCCGGCGATGCTCGTCTCCAGCAGAAAGCGCGGGCGGTCCAGGGTCCAGTCGTGGTCCGGGCAGGCGCGGCCCGTCTGCACGAAGCCCTTGTCGTCCAGCGCGATCGTCCCCTGCAGCCACTCCGTCCGCGGCGCCGCGCCGATGTACACAAACAGCGTGTTGGTCTCCGCCGTCTCCTGCGCGCCCGTCTCCACGTCCTCGATGGTGATGGTCTGCAGCATCTCGTGGCCCTCGGCCGAGACCACCTTGGCGCCGGGCCGCAGGTGCACGTTGGGCATCTCCTGGATGCGCGACAGCAGGTACTCCGACATCTTCTCCGAGAAGTCGGCCTCGGGCGCCACCATCGTCACCGACTTCGCGTAGCGGCTCAGGTACAGCGCCGCCTGCCCCGCGGAGTTGCCGGCGCCCAGCAGGTACACGTCGCGGTCGCGGCAGGTGGGCACGGCGGCCGCCGCCGCGCCGTAGTATACGCCCCGGCCGATGAGGCTCTCGCACCCGGGCGCCTCCAGCATCCGCCACGACACGCCCAGCGACAGCAGCACGGCGCCCGCCCGCAGCTCCTCTCCGTCGTCCAGCGAGACGACGATGCTCGGCTCCTCCACGCGCAGACCCACGGCGTCACGCGCCACCACCATCTCCGCGCCGAACCGTTCCGCCTGGCGCATGGCGCGGCCCGCCAGCTCGCTGCCGCTGAGCCCGTCGGGAAAGCCCAGGTAGTTCTCGATCAGCGAGCTCATCCCCGCCTGGCCGCCGGGGGCCTCGCGCTCGATGATGACCGTCCGCAGCCCCTCGCTGGCGCCGTACACGGCCGCGGCCAGCCCCGCCGGCCCCGCGCCCACGATCACAAGGTCGTAGTACGGTGACTCGGCCTCCGTGCTCAGCCCCACCTGCTCGGCCAGTTCCTGGTCTGTGGGGTCGGCCAGCGTGGTGCCGTCGCCAAAGATCAGCAGGGGCAGCTGGTCGGCCGTCACCCCCAACTCGTCGGCGCGGGCGCGGGCCTTCTCGTTGCTCTCGTAGTCGCGAAACAGGTACGGCACCCGGGCACGGGCCAGGAAGTCGCGCACCTCGTGCGAGCGCGGCGCCCAGGTAAAGCCGATCACCAGCACCCGGTCCGCCGGGTCCGCGTGGGAGGGAATCATGTCAGGTCCAGCGTGGTCTCGCGTGAGGGCGGCGCATCCAATCTGCGCGAAAGCCGCTCATCCTCTCACGCCCCGTGCCACCCGGGCGCCAGGGACTGGCGCGCCCGGCGGCGTCCGATGATTTTCGGGAGATCGACCGTTCGCCGATCCGCCATCGTCCGCGCATGCTGAACTCCACGCTTTACCTCAACGCCATCGGGCTGGACCGCGGCCGGGTACGCTCGTTCGACGAGTACCCGTTCTCGCTGCCGGCCGTGCGCACGCTGGACGAGATCCAGCTGCGCAAGCCGGTCACGTTCCTCGTGGGGGAGAACGGGTCGGGCAAGTCCACGCTGCTGGAGGCTATCGCGTCGTCGTGGGGCTTCAACCCCGAGGGCGGCAGCCGCAACATGATGTTCGCCACGGGCCCGTCGGAAAGCGGCCTGCACGAGTACCTGCGCCTCGCGCGCGGCTACAAGCGCCCGGGCGACGGCTTCTTTCTGCGCGCGGAGAGCTTCTACAACGTGGCCACGGAGGTGGACCGGCTGGAGGCCACGTCGTACTACGGCGGCAAGTCGCTGCACGAGCAGTC
>NZ_DASURI010000486.1:0-3640 GCF_036280135.1 Longimicrobium sp. | reverse complement strand
TCCGCCCAACTGTTCGAGCTCTTGCGACCACCTGCCGTACGGGCCACCCATGCTGAGGAACGGTTTTCTCAACCAAAGGATGAACGAGTTGGCCCGTACGGTGGTGAACTTAGCACATCGTCAACACACAAGGATGACGCTGCTGACCGTTCGCGTCCTTCATCCGCTCAGGATGACGCTGCTGGCCATCCGCGTCCTTCAACATCCCGTCAGCGTGACAGCATGGCCGGCGATTTCGATCGCTACAGCGAGTAGATGCGCAGCAGGCCGCCGTCCCGGCCGTTCACCAGCGCGCCGGCCACCACGTACGTGCCCCACACGGCCGGGCCGAAGCAGAAGCCGTATCCGCCGTTGAGCCCCAGCGTCTGCTGGCCCAGCTGGTCCATCCACAGGGCCGTGCCGTCGTCGGCCTTGAAGGCGTACAGCGACACGGCCGTGGTGGCGCACAGCACCACGTCGTTCACCACGACGGGCAGGCTGAGCGCGCACTCCGACGGGTTCTGGTACATGTAGCTGCCGGGACCCGGCTTTCCGTTCACCTGGGCCACGTAGCGCGCCACCGTGTTGGTGCCCCCCACGTTCTGCACCTGCGCGGGCTCCGTGGCCCACAGGTCCGCCAGGGTGGACGCGCTCACGGCCCGCATGAACGGCGTGGTCTGGTAGTCGATGCCCGGCGCCACCAGGTTGTCGTTGCTGCCCCCCATGCCGATGTACAGGGCGCCGGAGGGGTGCCACGCCGGCGTGCTGTACGTACCGTAGAAGTTTTCCTGCTGCAGCGCGTTGCTGGCCTCGTTGGTCACCTGCGGGTTGAGCTGCCCGCTCCCGTCATGCGCGTCGACCGTGGGGATCTGCGCGCCCGTCACGCTGTCGAACGGCAGCAGCTGGCGCCACGAGACGGCGGGGTTCTGCCCGGCGTTGGAGAACGGCTGCAGCGTGTCGGCGTCGAGGACGAACAGGCCGCCGTTCTTGTTGCCCGCCGCCACGGCCCGCTTGCCCGACGGGTGGTCAAAGAGCATGGGCGAGCCCGCGAAGTCGATGTCGATGTCCGACACGCGGTAGCTGCTCTCCAGGGGAATCTGCCAGAAGCCGCGGAACTCGCCGCTGGTGGCGTCCAGGGAAAGGATGCCGTAGCCGTAGCCGTCGCGGGGCAGGGCGTCGAGGGGCTGCCCCGCCGCGTTGAAGAGCGGCTCCGGCATGGGGTTGCCGATGGTGGCGTACACCCGCCCCAGCGCCTGGTCGTACGCGATGGACGACCAGATGGAGCAGCCGCGGCTCACGGGCTCGCCCTGCACGAGCGTGAACCTGGACCCCGGGGCAGGCGGATTGGGGACGGCGGACGCGGGGAGCTGGTTGGGCGTGTTGTCGGTGCCGGCGACGAACTGGTTGGTGCAAAAGATCCAGTCCACGTCACCCGTGGCCGCGTCCAGGCAGTAGATGAAGCCGAACAGCTCCGGGTTCTCGCCCTCGCCCATCCCCACGTACACCCGCCCGTTCACCACCAGGGGCGAGGCCCAGCCGGCGGCCACGGGCTCCTGGTCGTTGCCCGCCACGTTGCTCACTGGCTGGTTGTGCACGGGGTCGGCGTAGCGCAGGTCCGTGATCCACGCCACGGACAGGTCGCTGGCCGACAGGCAGTACACCTTGCCGTTGAAGGCGCTGAAGTACACGAACCCGCCCGTGACGGCCGGCGTGCATCCCATGCCCGTAAAGCCGTGGCTGTCGCGCTCGTCCAGGGGGATGTCCCAGCAAAAGCGCGCCGCCACCGTCCCGGCGGCCACGTCCACCTTGTAGAACGCGCCGCCGTTGCCCCCCTGCGCCAGCTTGCTGTTGGCCGTGCCCGCGTAGACGAACCCGTCCACCAGGGCGGGGGCGCCCAGCACGGGGCCGCCCAGCTCCAGGTCGTGCAGGTGCTTGAGCGTGGCGACGTTGCCGCTGTCGATGGTGCTGGCGCCCGCGGGCACGCACCCGCTGTGCGCGGGGTCGCCGTGGTACATCCACCACCCCTGCGGGGCGGTGGAGGGCGGAGTGGGGGTAGCCATGGCGTGCTCCTCTCCCGGCGTCAGTGCGCGCGGCGCTTGAGACCCCAGCTGAAGTCCGTTTCCCCGGCGTTCCAGTGGCACTGCATGCACGAGTTGCCGCCCGCGGGCTGCGCGTCCTGCCGCGACTGCACGTAGGTTTCCATGGTGGTGTTGGTCACCCCGAACTGCGGGAAGGGGTAGCCGGAGCCGGAGGGGTACACGCCGCCGCTGTCCACCAGGGTGAACTGGCTGGGCTGGCTGGGCCACTGCGTCATCACCAGCTGGTAGTTGGCCCACACCGTGTTCTTGAGGTAGCTCTGGTAGATGTTGTTGATGTCGGCCGTGGACGACCCCTGCGGCGTGGTGGGGATGGGGTTGAGCCGCGTGACCTGCACGGGCACCCGCTGGTCCACGGGCAGCACGTCCAGCGTGGCCGGCCGGTTGGCCCAGCCGCCGGGGGTGAGCGGGTTGGGCGTGCCGTTGTTGTACGAGTACGTGCCCTGCCCGTTGGGCACCGCGCCCTGGCCGGGCACGTTGCTCACGTGCTCGAACGTGCTCCAGATCCACTGCGGAAACTCGTTCGTCTTCTGCACGATGTGCAGCCCCACCAGGCCCATGAGCGTGGGCTGGCACCCCTGCCCGCCGCCGTTGTCCACCAGGGCCCGCACGTGGTAGTACTTGGTGCTGTCGTCCTGGGCCGTAAGGGGCTTCCAGGACGCCTTGATCATGATGCTGCCCACGCTGCTGGCCGTGCTGGCGGGCATCTGGAAGGGAATGTTGCCCGTCCAGTTGCGCGACAGGTACAGGTACTTGGTGGTGTCGCCGTCGGGGCCGCGGATGGTGTCGTACTGCGCGCGGTTGTAGCGCACCTCGAAGCGCGCGTAGCCCCGCTGCTGGTCGATGAGCGGCATGGAGAACGACTCGGCGGCCGTGTTGAACAGCGAGTTGGTCTTGGAGATGAACTCGAAGGCCTTTTGCCCCGGCTGCAGGTTGCCGCCGCACGGCTCCACGGGCGAGTTCCAGTCGTCGAAGGCCGACGGGCGGGCGTTGCCCTGGCCAAAGAGCTCCCAGCTCTCCTTGTAGGTGCCCCAGGTGAGCTGCCCGCCGTTGGCCGCGTTCAGGAACACGCTGGAATCCGCCGGCGACTGCGGGTTGCCGCGTCCCTGCTGGCTGGCCGGCCAGCTGAGCGCGATGAACGACTGCCACGAGAACACGTCGAACCAGGGCCGCGACGCCGTGGGCGAGGTGACGGAGTCCGGGCGCGGGGGCACCACCGTGGGCACGTTGCCCGACAGGTAGGGCGTGGGCAGCCCCGGCGGCAGGGGCGGAAGCGGGCCGGTGGTCACGCCGCCGCCGCTGCCGGAGCCGGGCTGGCCGCCCGTGTCGGGCTGGCCGCCGTTGCCGCTGTCGCCGCCGGGGCACGCGGCAAGGGCCAGGGCCAGCAGCGCGGGGGCGGCCGCGCGAAGGGTGCGGAAGTGGACCGCGGCCATGATGTTCTCCGGGTGGAGGGAGGAGGATGGAGCTGCTGGAGGCGGACGAAGGGGTCCGCGGCGCGGCGGGGACGGCGAGGGTTGCGCGCCCGGGAAAGGATGCGCATCCTTGAATGCCGCGCGTGATGTCTG
>NZ_DASURI010000485.1:0-3445 GCF_036280135.1 Longimicrobium sp. | reverse complement strand
AGGTAGGCGGCCTCGCCGGTGTCCGCCCGGGTCCGGCGTGGCGGCGCCCCGGTCCCGCCCGGCCGCGCGAACCGCCCCGCGCCGGCGGAAGCACGCCCATCCTGCCACGTAAGTGCTCGCATGGAGGCCTCCCTCAGCGGGACGGCGTACGGACCGCCGCGGCGCCCGGCCGGTCCGGGGCCCCGGCCGCCCGGGCGAGCGGCGGGCTGGTTCCCGGGAAGGCGAGAACGCGCGCGACCCGTACCCACCAGCGCTCCATCGACTCCTGCGTGTCTCCTCCGGGGCGGTAGCGCACCCGCCCCGGGGCCACGCGCGCCTTCGCGCCCATCGCTCAGTCTCCGCCCGTCGCGGAGTCGGAACACCGGCGGGGCCGTCCCCGCCGGCGGCGGACCACGCTGCCGTCCGGCCGCACGCGCGAGCCGGGCAGAAAGCACTGCGCCGCTTGCAGCAGCGCCTCGTGGGCATCGCCCTCCACGTCGCTGGAGCCGTAGTACGATCCGCACAGGAACTCGCGCGGCATCCTGAGAAAGACACTCATCCGGCCCTCCCCTGCCCTGGGGTATCTGCTCGTCGCGATCCGCCACCGCGCGCTGCGATGCGGTGGAGTCGCGGGCGTACGGCAAAATCTCGCCGGAAAGGTGTCAAAAAGATTGGACGAACTTGACCGTGGAGGAAGACGGGGCGGGAGACCGTCCTGGGGGGAAGGTGCGTCGCGGGGTCGAGCCGGGGAGGAAGTCGCCCGCGCTGGCGCGCCGTGCTGCCGGCCGCCAATGAAGGTCGATGCGGGGGGAGAGCGTGAGGAAGGGAGAGACGGATGCGGAGAAACGGAAGAGGGCCGGTCTCCCGTCGTCATTCGGGGAACACGGATGGGAGGGCGGTCTCCCCGTCCGCCGCGGCGGACACCGGGCACCTGGAGCGGATCAGCCGGGCGCTTGCTTCGCCGGGTCGCCCAGCGGCAGGCGCGCGCGCAGCTCGGTCCCCCCGCCCGGCACGGACACGACGTGAAAGTCACCGCCCAGCAGGTGCGCGCGCTCCGCCATGCTCACCAGCCCCAGCCCCCACGGCGCGCGGGCGGGATCGAACCCCGCGCCGTGGTCCGCCACCACCAGCTCGAGAGCGCCACCCACACACGCGACCGTGATCCGCGCCTGTCCCACGCCGGCGTGGCGCACCACGTTCCGCAGCCCTTCCTGCGCCACGCGGTAGGCCACGATGGCCACGTTCGCCGGAATCTGCGTGTCCGCGCAGGCCGCCGTGAACGCGACCCGGATCCCGTCCGCCCGCTGCGTCTCGTCGCAGACGGCGCTCAGGGCCGACACGAGACCGGCGTGCTCCAGCAGGGCGGGGTGCATGCGGTGGGACAGCGTGCGGATGCGCTCCGCCAGGTCCCCCACCTCCGCGTGCAGCCGCGCGGCCTGCGCGGCTGCCTCCCCTTCCGACGCGGTCAGGCGGCTGATGCCGATCCCGAGCGCCGCCACCCGTTGGCTCAGGTCGTCATGCAGCTCGCGGGCGATGCGGCGGCGCTCCTCCTCGTGCGCGGTCAGCACCCGGCCGGCCAACCACGACTCCGCCCGGCTACGGCGCAGCGCGGCCTTGATCCGCCTCCGTTCCGTGGCGCCGGGGCTCGTCCCCCGCGGCCGGTCCCCCTCATCCCTCCACCCGCGGATGCCGACGTCATCGTGAACGGCCCCGGGCCCCGGCTCCACCCGGGCCATGCCTCCCTCCAGGTGCGCCAGCGTCTCGTACATCGCCCACTGGACGTAGCCCGGGAGGCCGTCGCGCTCGTCATCCCCTTCATCCGTCGGGAGGGGGAGCGCGGGGTGGGCGAGAAACGCCTCCGACTCCAGGCTCCCGTCCCCCACACCTCCCGCCGCGGCGACTTCGCCGCACCACCCGTTCCGCCGCGGGGGGTCCTCCCTGCGGGGCCTCTCCGCGCGGGTGACCCGGTTGCCGATCATGCGGTCGGTCGGCGGATGGGACGCGGGCGGCAGGCGCCGCAGCGCCTCCGCCCGTGCGCGCCGATCCTGGAACTGCGCCAACGCCTGCTCCAGCACTCCGGAAACCTGCTCCAGCCACCCGGGACCCCGGACGACCAGCCCCGCGGCGCCCAGGCGCAGCGCCTGCACCCCGGCCTCCTCCTCCCCCGGCGAGACGACGAGCACCACCGGCCGCTCCCCCGCCTCCCGCAGCGCGTCCATCACCTCCACCGGCCAGGCCTCGCGGTCCAGCAGCAGCACGTCCCACCACGCTCTGCGGGCCGCCCCCGCCACGGCCGGCCCCTGGGGCGCCAGCGCCAGACGCAGGTGAGGCGCGCGCGTCTCCAGGTGCCGGCGCAGGGCCGCCGTGCTGGCCGCGTCCGCCACGTGCAGCACGCGCAGACGCCGGGCAAAGCGGGCCCGACGTGACCGGGACCGGCACACCGCCACCCCGGCGGCCGCGGCCAGCCGCCGCGGGTCCGCGTCGCACGCGGGTAGACAGCCGTCCGCGCCCGCCGACAGGGCCGCCAGCGCCGCCCTCCGCGCATCGCCGTACAGCAGGGCCACGACGGCGGTAGCGGGGGAGATGGCGCGGGCCCGGCGCACGAGCTCCACCCCCTCGCCGCCGGGGCGCACGGGAATGACCACGGCGCGGAACGGGGGATCCGCGTCCCGCAGACGCGCGATCGCCTCTCCGGCGGACACGGTCGGCCTTTCCTCCCGGTGGGAGTCCGCGGAGCCCTCGACAAAGAGTATGTGCATGGCTTCTCCTGCCGCGATGCGTCGCGCGCCATCGCACGAAAACGGGGCCATCCTGCCGACGCTGGATCAAAGGTTCACGTCGTGGGCGTGAACGTGTCAATCCGCAATACTACTCACTCAATATAAGCCATTTCGCGCAGGAAGGGAGGAGTCGCCCCGGTTTTTGGAGACGGGCAACTTCGTGCAAGCGCGCGACTTCCGCAGCGCGTACGCTTGGCTCGTGCGGCGGCGCGATGCCGCGAGGAAATCCGGGTGACGGGAGGGCACAGTGTTCCAGAAGATCGGCGGGGCGGAGGGACGGCCAGCGTGGCTGCAGCCGTGGGCCGCCTCCGCGGCCGTGGCGGCGCACGTGGCGATCGCCGCCGGCATCGCGTCCGTTCCGGGGCGTCCGTATCACCCGCCGCAATCGGTGGAGACGGCCACCTTCCTGGTGATCTTCCAGGCGGACCGCGCACCCGCCTTGCCGGCGCGCCTGCACGCCGGCCCAGGAACGGCCGTGGCCGCTCTCCGCAGCGCGGGTGAGCGGGGCGCGCGCAGCCGTCCCGCGGGCGGACCCGCTCCCCGCCGCGGGGAGGCGCCGGCCGGCGACGGGGCCGCCCTTCCGCGGGTGGTGCCCGTCCGCCCCGGCGACCCCACGGCGGACCTGCAAGGCGTCCTGTCCCTGGCCGCCGCGTTCACGGGCACGGCGGACGGGGCCCGGAAAGCGG
>NZ_DASURI010000484.1:0-2385 GCF_036280135.1 Longimicrobium sp. | reverse complement strand
TCCGCCCAACTGTTCGAGCTCTTGCGACCACCTGCCGTACGGGCCACCCATGCTGAGGAACGGTTTTCTCAACCAAAGGATGAACGAGTTGGCCCGTACGGTGGTGAACTTAGCACATCGTCAACACACAAGGATGACGCTTCTGGCGAACAGGGGGGTCTCAACAGCCCCGCAAGGTGACGCCCCTGGGGGATGAGGCGTTCTCGACAGCCTGCAGCCAGAAAAAAACTCGGCCGCCGGACGTGCGTCCGGCGGCCGAATCTCAGTTGTTGCAGGCGTCCATGGCGGCTTCGATGCCGTCCCGCATCCAGATCTCCACCCCGCGGACCAGGTCGGGAAAGCGTTCCTCCAGCGCCTTGCGGTCGCTTTTGGGCATGTTGCCCAGCACCCACGCCGCCAGGTCCATCCCCTCCGGCTTGGCGCCGACACCGAGTCTCAACCGGGGATAATCCTTCGTCCCCAGCGTCTGCTCGATGGACTTGAGGCCGTTGTGCCCGCCCGCGCTCCCCGACGGGCGAAAGCGCACGCGGCCGGGCTCCAGGGCCACGTCGTCCACGATCACCAGCAGGTCCTTCGTCAAGTCCAGCGCGTTCATCCGCTTGAGGGGGACGAGCACGCCGCCGCTGCGGTTCATGTACGTGAGCGGCTTGATGAGCCGCACCTGGAACGGCTCCACGCGCGTGGTGGCGTTGGCCTGCGTCTTTTCGGCCCGGAACCTGGCCACGCCCCAGCTGCGGGCCAACTCGTCCAGCAGCCACCACCCCGCGTTGTGGCGCGTGTTCTCGTACTCGCGGCCGGGGTTGCCCAGCCCCACGATTACCTTGGCCCCGGCCACGTCATCCTCCCCGCGCGCGGAAAGGAGCGCCCACAGGCGCTCCAGCAAGCCCGCGATGGGTCACTCCTCGTCCGTCTTGCGGGCCCGCAGCACCTCGGGCTCCGCCGGCGCCGTGTCGGTGCCCGCGGTGTCGTCGGCCGGGCGGTGCGTGCCCACCACGCTGGCGATGGGCAGGTCGCCGTCCTGCAGGAACTTGACGCCGTCGCGGGCCGGGATCTCGCTCACGCGCACGGACTCGCCCATCCCCAGGCCGCTCACGTCGATCTCGATGGCATCGGGGATGTTGGCGGGCAGGCACTCCACGTCCACCTCGTACAGCACGTGGTCCAGCACGCCGCCGTCCGTGTGCACGCCCACGGGCGTGCCCGTCAGCCGCACGGGCACCTTCACGTGCACCTTCTCGTCCCCGTGGACGTGAAAGAAGTCCACGTGCAGGGCCTCGGGCTTGTAGGGGTGCATCTGCACGTCGCGCAGCAGCACGTCCTGGGGGCCCTCGCCCTCGATGTCCAGGGTAACGATGGTGTTGTCCACGCTGATGGAGCCGATGAGCAGCCCCAGGTCGTGCGCGTTCACGGACAGCGGACGGGGATCCTCGCCGTGGCCGTACAGCACCGCGGGCACGCGGCCCGTGCTGCGCAGCTTGCGCGCGACGCCCTTGCCCGCGCCCTGGCGGGGAGCGGCACCCAGATTGACCTTGGCCATCCTGAACCTCCTGGATCAGTGCGGCGGGCGGGTCCCGGCCGTCCGGCCGTCGTTCCCCGCCCCGCCCGTCAAATGGAATCTACTCGAAGAGCGAGCTCACCGATTCGTTGAAGTGCGTGAACCGGATGGCGCTCGCCAGCAGCTCGCCCACCGACAGCACGGTCAGTGCCGGAAAGCGCTTGTCGTCGGGCACGGGCACCGTGTCGGTGACGACGATCTCCTTGAACGGCGCGTTGCTCAGCCGCTCCACGGCCGGGCCGCTGAGCAGGGCGTGCGTGGCGCAGGCGTAGATGTCGCGGGCGCCGCGGGCCTTGAGGGCGTGCGCCGCCTCGGCCATGGTGCCGGCCGTGTCGATCATGTCGTCCGACAGCAGGCAGTCCTTGCCGTCCACGTCGCCGATGACGTTCATGACCTCGGACACGTTGGCGGCAGGGCGGCGCTTGTCGATGATGCCCATCGTGGCGTCCAGGCGCTTGGCGAACCCGCGCGCCATCTTGGCCGAGCCCACGTCCGGCGAGACGACGACCAGGTTGCCCAGGCGCTTTTCGCGGAAGTAGTGGGTAAAGACGGGCGCGGCGTACAGGTGGTCGACGGGGATGTCGAAGAAGCCCTGGATCTGGTGCTGGTGAAAGTCCACCGAGAGCACGCGGTCGGCGCCGGCCTCGGTGACCATGTTGGCCATGAGCTTGGCGCCGATGGCCACGCGCGGCTGGTCCTTGCGGTCCTGCCGCGCGTAGCCGTAGTACGTCATCACGCAGGTGATGCGCGCCGCCGACGCGCGCCGCGCGGCGTCGATCAGCAGCAGGAGTTCGAGGATGTTCTCGGCCGGCGGGTTCGTCGGCTGTACG